>JBCCTE010000219.1:0-5726 GCA_039198915.1 Cyanobacteria bacterium P01_D01_bin.73
CTTCAAAATTGGGATAGTTTTGCGAGATACAGTCTATGAGTGTGTTTTTAAGGGCTTCTTCACGGTTGTAAGTTGGCACGACCAAAGAAACAGAAGGAAGCGAGGTGGCTGTAGAGGTATTCATATGGCTTAATCACTAATTTCTGAGTATGAAAAAGTCTGAGTATTGTCAATCTTCAAATCACTATTCGAAAATCACTAGACATTCGGAAAAGATATCCGACAAAAAGCTATTGGGCTACTGTCGTATGAAGCAAATAGAGCTGACCACCGTCACGACACTTGAGACTTTACCCCCCGCACCTTTCCATCCAGTACGGACCGGTATACTTCTGCCAACTGACGCCCGACCACGTCCCAGTCGTACTGCGATCGCGCCAACTGTGCTCCCCGCTGTCCCATAATCTGACGCTGCTCCGGCGATCGCAGCAGTTCACCCAGAGCATTCACCCAGGGTTGTTGCTCTCCTGGAACAATGATGCCGGCCCCTGCCGCCTCGATATCGGGGGCAAGCTGTAGCGCCGGGGTCGTAATTACCGCCACCTTAGCGGCCATCGCTTCCACCGTCGATATTCCAAAGTTTTCCCCATAGGTTGGCAGGGCGAAAATATCTGCTGATTGCAACAGTAAGTCCTTCGTTACTCCCCCCACAAATCCGGCAAAGGTGACGTGATCGCTCAGCCCTAGCTGGCTGACTTGAGCATTCAAAACTGCTTCGTATTCTTCATCACCTGAGCCGCCAATCATTAAGTGAAAACTCGCCTGACCTTTGAGCTTTTCCAGCACATCCAATAGGAAATCTAAACGCTTTTTAGGATGCAATCGCGATAGAAATAGGATGACCGGCGTAGAGGTGGCAACCCCATATCGATCCTTTAACACCTGCTTCGGATCCGCCATTTCGGGGGACAGATCTACGCCGTAAGGAACAACAAAAGGAGAAGCTCTAATGCCATTGTGTCTAACGTCTAATGCCTCTTGCTGAGTGGAGCAATGGATTGCATTGGCTTTGTTTAGATTCTTGCCCTCAACCAACATCATATAAATTCTTTTTTTGAGGGCCTTTTGATTAATTACCCAAGGGAGGAAATGACCGTGGGGATTAATAACATAGGGCTTATTTTTAAACCTAGCAACTACCGCTGTGATCGTGCAGACATAGGAAAAAAATGAATGAACTTCAATTAGATCGTATCCATCAATATTTTTCCAAATCCATCGAGTGAAGTCCCAGGAAAATATAAATTCAGAGATTGCGTTGACTTTAGATAAATGCTTGTTAAAGAATCGAACCGGCGTTCCTCGATAGTCAACTAGTTTGTGGAGAGGAACATCTAAAGATTGAGAACCGTTATCGTTGGTGGTGGCAATTTCTGCGTCAATGGATTGCGATCGCAGCGCCTGCACCAGCTCCAATGCTGCCACGCTGGTACCCCCTCGAACCGGACCGACCGATGGAATCACATGTAATACTTTCATCGCGTTATACGTAACTCCAACTATGAGCTGAAATAGATCTCCAACGTACCGATGGGCGACGCGCTAAGCCGCATTTGCAGCTTGACGATCAAGATATCTCGAAAAGTTAGCCGACGGCATGGATCCCCGCTGTATTCTGAGCCTGGACGTAGGCGTCAAAGTAGCGATGAATCATGGTCTGTGGCTGAAATCGATCAACATTAGCCAATCCTTTCTCCTTCATTCTTCCCAAATCCTCCGGATTCAAACGATCCGCCACAATCTGGGCAGCTTTTTCCGGCTGGCGTGGGTTGATGTACACCGCCGCATCCCCTCCCACCTCCGTCATGGGGGTGTCATCTGAGGTGAAAACCGGACATCCGCAGGCTTGTGCTTCGATGATGGGCCAGCCGAATCCCTCTTGCAGTGAGGGAAACAGCATGGCGATCGCCGATGAATATAGCGCCCGCAACCCTTCGTTAGAAACAGAACCCAGTTCTACAACATGCTCCTGGAGACCATGGGCAGCGATAAAGTTCAGGGAATGGGAGCCTAGAGGAGAACCGGCGATCGCCAAACGCAAATGGCTGAGCCCCTGCACCTGGACTAGCTGGCGGAAAAGCTCCAGCAGCCCCGGTCGGTTTTTGTACCAGGCATCGCTGCCGATATGGAATAAAAACGGCACGTCTGGCTCCAAGCCAATTTGTTTCAGGTGACCCTGTCGCTCGGGGAAGGGCATAGGCAAATAGGGATAATTCAGCCCCATATAGACCAGCTCTGTTGCTGATCGCTCCACCGTCGTTAGGCGCATTAAATCCTGGCGCGTACTTTCCGAAACGCACACCACTAGCTGCGACCGATTCAGCCCCCGCACGATCATGTCCTGGAGCTTTTGCCCGGTCCACTTGGTGGGATTTTCTGGGATTTCCCCTAGTGCTGATCGCACCGCCAACAGATCGTGGCAGGTCACTAAATGGGGCACGCCTCGAAGGTGCTGGGAATAAAATGCGTTGGAGTGGTCGCAGATGTGCACCACGTCAGCCCAGCGCCTTTGCCAGCGCAAAATTAGCGGAAAAATTAAAAATTTATCGATATATCCCAGCCACTTTCCAATGCCGTAGGGCGATCGCTTAAGATATCCCAACACCGGTACAGGGCGACTGACTTTCACCGTATGCTCGGTTTGCTTTATTTCCTGTTCCAGTAGCGCAGCGAAGCGCTGCATGCTTTGCTGTCCATCCGGCAAGTAGTTAGAGACCAAAAGGATTTTCATTTAAACAGAGGCGGTTAAAGTCTCGGTGGAGGATTGTGATCGGTCAATCCCAAATCATCTCAAACCAGTTTTGAATCAACTCCAGTTAAAATTCTAGGTCCGTCGGTGCCGGTCGCGTAGTTCCCACCACAGGAGTTGTATTCGCTTTACCTATGGTTATGACTCGCTTTACCGTGGCTTAAGGCGAGGACGCTTATCAGCTCGGGGCAATATTAAGCTCTCTTAATCCTAAATTGCGCCTGAACTCGCCCTATTTCCCCTAAATGTTTTCTCCCAACATATTGAATTGCGAAGATCGGAGATCGTGGGACGACTGGCGTCCAAGGTGTGCCGATCCACGGGGACTTCCCGCAAATTGCCGGCTCTAACTTAACCTACGCTGATCCCAACTAGAGATTACCCATGACATCTTTCACTGCTTTTACTCCCGGAGCCGGATTGACCGGCCGCTTTGATAGTCGAATCGAAGGGCGAACCGAGGGGCGAATTGACGCCAGAAGCACTTTCTCCGACTATTCTTCCCTCAATGGGTCCCATTTTCAGGAGTTGAAGCCTCGTACGACGAATCTTCAGGAGTCGCAGAAGTTGCAAACGACGGGGGATTCTGAGTCGCAATCGCCCCAAAGTGATGCCACGGGGAAGGTGTATTTGGTAGGCGCAGGTCCTGGCGATCCGGGGCTGTTGACAGTGAAAGCGTTGCGGTTGCTGGAGCGGGCAGACGTGGTGGTTTACGATGCGCTGGTGAGTGCGCCGATTTTGGAGCTAATCTGCCCCACGGCGGAGTGCATTGACGTGGGCAAGCGCTCTGGACGACACTCCTTGCCCCAGGAAAAAACCAATCAGCTGCTTATTGAGCAAGTTCAAAACCACGGCACTGTGGTGCGATTGAAGGGGGGCGACCCGTTTATTTTTGGTCGCGGTGGCGAGGAAATGGAGGAGCTGGTGGCGGCGGGTATTGAGGTAGAAGTGGTGCCAGGGATCACGGCGGGCATCGCTGCGCCGGCCTACGTAGGGATTCCGCTGACCCACCGACAGTACAGTTCTTCGGTGACTTTTGTAACGGGCCATGAGGCCACTGGAAAATATCGCAAGCCGGTGGATTGGGCAGCGATCGCTAACGGTGCGGAGACCACTGTGATTTACATGGGCGTGCATACGCTGCCCCAGGTGACAGAGAAAATGATTGAGGCAGGGCGATCGCCAGATACGGCAGTGGCGCTGGTTCGCTGGGGAACGCGACCGGATGCGGAGGAACTGTACGGCACCCTTGAAGATATTGTGGAGAAGGTGCAAGCAACGAATTTTGCAGCGCCGGCGATCGCGGTCATTGGCGATGTGGTGAATTTCCGCCACCATATTTTGTCCCTCCAGGCGATGGGTGCGATTCCGCCGAGCGCCGCTAGCGAAGGGTAACGCTGAAGGGTAAGGCCCAAGGGTTAACGATGGATCAGAACACGGTGCAACGGTTTGGGGACACCCTGCGGGAGGCGCAGCAGGCGGCGCTCTCGCTGCAGTGGGACGAGGTCTGTGACGCGCTGCCGTGGCTGATTGAAGTGTGGGAAAAGCAGGGCAAGGCGGCTGAGGAGGGTCAGCAAATTGCCCAGCTTATGGGCACCGTGCTGTCTTTGGCGGATACAGAATCGCGGCGGACGGTGTCGCGATACTGGAAGCGTATGGGGGCGTACGGTGCCGCCACCCTTGAGCGGATTTTGCTGGATGGCGATGGGGATTTCCACGGGCGCTGGATGGCGGGGCGATCGCTGGGAGAGCTGGGGGCGTCTGGTATGGATGAGGCTCGGGATACGGTGCTGCGGCTGATGGGACAGCAGCAGGACGACGATACCCTGGCAATCCTGTCGGGGGCAATTACGGTGATGGGGGCGGCAGCCATTGAGACACTCGGCAGTTTGCTGGCCAGTCCAGAAACGCGACCGGCGGCGGTACAGTCGCTGGTTAAAATTTGCCATCCCGGCATCGTGACGCCTCTGGCTACGGTTCTAGAGGATCCCGATCCCCAATTGCGGGCGCTGGCTTTGGAAGCGATTGGCAATTTCCAAGATCCGCGATCGATGTCGCTGCTGCTGTCTAGCCTGAAGGATCCTGCCAGTGCTGTCCGTCGGGAAGCGGTTCTGGGGCTGGGTCGAAAGGCGAAGGCGATGCTGAAGGAGGAAGCCCAGGGGACTCAGTCGGAAGAGGAGAACGGTAGCGGCGATCGCCCGACAGACGAGCCCGCTGACGACGATCAATCGATGATGGGGCGTACGGAAATCGAGGCGGTTTTGGTGGAAAGCCTGCGTGATTTTAGTTTGGTAGTTTGTGAGCAGGCAGCAATTTCTCTGGGACGATTGCAAACACCAACGGCGGTTGTCGCACTACACGAAACATTGAAGAAGGAGACCACGCCGGTCCCCCTCCGCCGCAACATCGTCCAGGCGCTGATTTGGAGTGATAGCGATGAGGCGCTGGATTGTCTTGCCGTCTACCTGCACGAAACGATTCAAAATTTGGCGTCGGAACCGCAGCTCTCCCAGCGTTTGAACCCAACACAGGGGACGACAGAAGCGGAAACTACCGAGAAACCTGAAGCCAGCAGCATTGTTTTTTCCGGTTTCGAGAACCAAGAACTTCTAACTCAGCAGGAAACGGTCAAGGACATTATCCAAATGCTGGGGCGGGTCAGCGGAGATGAGCGGCGATCGCAGGCCAGCAAAATTATCCAAGCATGGTGGTCCACCCTCTTCGAGGATCCCCATAATCTGGCTCAGCTACTTCCCGGACGACGGCTGCCAGTGCCCCTGCGAGAAGCGATCGCCCAAACCCTAGGTCAACTAAGGAACCCCGATAGCCAAGGCATCCTAGAAATTCTTCTACAGGACACAACCCCCAGCGTCCGCTATCGAGCCGAACCCGCCCTACGCTTTATTCGTCCCAAATCGTCCTATCTTTTCCAGTCCAAGACTACTTCCTTGAAGGCGATGCACTTCCCGAAATGAAG
>JBCCTE010000220.1:0-5711 GCA_039198915.1 Cyanobacteria bacterium P01_D01_bin.73
ATAAATACCTGGTTGAGCTGCCCAGGAAAGCAGCTAATTTCAGGAATATCACCGTAATGGGTTTCTACTGCGATCGCCGGTCGTTTGTCATTTGCCTTTAAACGATGGCGTAAAATTAGTAGCGTGCCATTAATACCCTTATGCAGATCAAATGCTTTCTTGGAATCGGTATCTGCACGGGCAAAAGTCCGTAAACTTTTACTGATCGAAGTGATGCGATCGCCGCTATCCCGTATTGCTCCAATTAATTGCGGAAAGTCTTTGCGAAGGTAGGCTAAATCAACATCTTCCAACTCTTCTACCAGGTCAGCACTAGGGTTGGGCAACTCCTGTTCGTAGCGATCAATTAACCCCAGCAAATCACCAACATAATCCTGAGCAACTTTAGCATTGCCCAAAATGCAAGAGACAGGATTGTTGATTTCATGGGCCACACCAGCAACCGAATTACCGAGGCTAGACATTTTTTGCAGCTCATCCTGCGTCGTCCGCAGTGCATGCAGGTAAAGCTTCAGCGCTCGTAGTACTAAAAACCAAGCAGGAACCAAAACAATTACCGAACCGCCTGCCAATATCCCAGATAAGATTAGTCGATTCTGATATTTTTTAATCTCTGTTTGGATATGCCCCCTGACAGCTTTTTGTCTGGCTGTGACGCCAGCCGAATACAATTCTTTCTGGCGATTATACTCAGGACTAAGTAACAGCTTCAGTGCCTCTTCCGACTTGCCAATTTTAACCAGACGGAATGATTCTTCTTCCATTGCCACCAGTTTAATATTGGCAGCTTCCGTCTCAGTAGCATCACTATCATCATAGGAGTCAGGTGCTATCTCAATAGATTCAGCAATGGTGTCATCCAGCACTGAAACGTGGCGAAGATATCGTTCTTCCCATCGCTGATCACCCGTTGATGCGTTCAGCCGGGAGGACATTGTTAACACTTCATCGAGATAGGTAATGCGATCGCTGAGGCGCTGCAATCGAAATTCATTGTTTACCAATCTATTGAAAGAACGATAGGCAATAACGGTGCTGCCAAACAGCGGGGTGAATAGGAATAGGGTGGCGATCGCCGTAAACTTAACCAGCCGAGTTGGCTTATTTGCCAAGGGAGCTAGTGATTTCTTCGCAGCGGAAAGTGACTTACGAGCAAGAGGTCTAAAGCGCGGAGAGAAATTATTAATGCGATTTATAGTTAGGTTACTCATGCCAAGTTTAAAAATTAGATCTTGGACTGGATTAAAAGAGAGCTTATCTGGAAAAGTTTCTACGACCCATTACAGGCAAAGCGGTGTCAAAAAACCACTACGGCGCGACTGAGATATTGATAGTGAACCAAAGTGAAATCGTATTCCTCTGAATCTTATCCCTTCAGCCGGTGGATACTTTCTGCCGGACTCAACCTAGGAAATGTAATGCTTGGTAAGATTTCGCCGCCGATTTTTAAAGGGAAACTCGCATGTAAGGCATTGAGTAAGGATCCAATAGCCTTTCCAGTTGTTGTGTGATTCAAATCACTGCCCTATTAATGGCAGTTAAGAGAGCGGCTTTAACGATCCCCGCTCATATAAAGGCTGACGGGGATAGCAGGGGGGACGCTACGCGAATGTCACTATTTCCATAAAAATGATTCTTATTCTTAAAGTTTGCATTGGTTTAAGATTCACGTTTACTGCTTCCGCTAAATCATTCACGTTTACTTGATTCAGCAAGTCTCCTGTTTGGTAAGTCGTCCAAGGGAATTGGTGGGTTATCTGCTGTGGCAGCGATCGCAGACTACTGGCGATACCCTTCACAACGTCAGGTAAGGCCAAGGGAAATACGCCAACCTAATCGAAGGGATTGGTAGCCGATGGCCCACAATGAGCCTCAATCCTATGGGGAGATAAGCAGTCGCTGAATTCCCTTAGAGCGACAGTTGAGTAAGTTTTCAACCCTTCCTGCCAGATAAAGTTAGCCGCCGTCAAAGCCTCCAGAAGATTATCCAGGGTTATCGTGAAGGATCCTCCAGCGGGGAACTGGTTATTGGTCGTCACTGGATTATGGTTGAGTTGCCAAAACTGACACAGTCAGACGGCTCCGTAAGATCATTGACACTTGTGAGGCGATCGTCCCAAGACCCTGTCTAGGCTTGGGTTTCATCGGTGAATTTAAGAGTCTGTGCTAAATTGAGTGGACTAAATTGACGGAATCAGCCCAATTTACGGTGTTTCATGAGCCGCATTATTGTCATCACATCGGGAAAAGGTGGCGTCGGTAAAACCACCTGCACAGCCAATCTAGGCATGGCATTGGCTCAGCAAGGAAAAAAAGTCGTTCTAATTGACGCCGACTTCGGACTGCGTAACTTGGACCTGCTGCTGGGACTGGAAAATCGCATTGTCTATACGGCGGTGGAAGTATTCGCTGGAGAATGTCGCCTGGATCAAGCGCTGGTCAAAGATAAGCGCCAGCCCAAGCTTGCCCTGATGCCCGCATCCCAGAGCCGCACCAAGGAAGCAGTCAGCCCCAAACAAATGCGCCAGCTGATCTTGGCGCTGGCAAAACGATTTGATTACGTCCTTGTGGATTGCCCCGCTGGCATTGAAATGGGATTTCGCAATGCGATCGCCGCCGCCAAAGAAGCCATTATCGTCACCACCCCAGAAATCGCCGCCGTGCGTGATGCGGATCGGGTTGTGGGGCTGTTGGAAGCTGCCGACATTAAAAAGACCCAGCTAATTGTGAATCGGGTACGCCCGGAAATGGTGCAAAGCAACGACATGATGTCCGTGGAAGACGTGCAGGAAATCCTTGCCATTCCCCTGCTGGGCGTCCTCCCCGACGACGAACGCATTATTACTTCCTCCAACCGAGGGGAGCCCCTGGTTCTGGAGGAAAAAGTTTCGATTCCCAAGATGGCGATTACTAATATTGCCCAGCGACTGGAAGGGGCAAGCATTCCCTTCCTCGACCTAACCGCCGCCCACGACGGCCTGTTTTCGCGCATCAAGCGTATGTTCCGCCGCTAGAGGCTCAACCTTGCTTCCCTAGCTTTTCTATTTGTCTTAACTTCCCCGTCCCCTTGATGCCGCCACCATGTTTAGTGAACTGCTAGATCGCATTTTTTCTCGACAGCCCGAAAGCCGCGCCGTAGTTAAGCAGCGTTTGCAACTGGTGCTGGCTCATGATCGCGCCGACCTGTCGCCGCAAACTATGGAGCAAATGCGTCGAGAATTGGTGGCGGTGATTTCGCGCTATGTGGAAATTGACAAAGAAGGGCTGGAGTTTTTGCTGGAAAATGACCAGCGATCGACGGCACTGGTGGCAAACGTTCCCATCCGCCGCGTCAAGCCATTACCCAAGGAAGAAGAGGCAGGTGATGCTGACGCCAAGTTGGTAGAAACTGCTGACAGTGCTGACGATGACGAAGAGATGATCATCGAACTGTCCGACGGGGATGAGGATTTGGACGACGATTCCGAGGCAGAGATTCAGGACGACGATACAAAAGATAATTTAGAGGGCGATTCCAGTGAAAAGTCGGATAAAAACGATGCAGATACCGATGAAAAATCTGTAGACGAATCTGACGACAAGGAGAGTTAATGGCGATCGCCCCAAACGCCCCAACCCAGCAACCTTCCATCAATCCCGCCACCGTCGTCGCCCTTCGGCAACGCTGGCGATCGCAGCTAGAGCAAAACCGCGTGATCGCCGTTATCCGCACCGACCATTGGCAGACCGGCGTCAAAGCTCTCCTCGCCGCTGCCCGTGGGGGAATGCGACTGTTGGAAATTACCTGGAATAGCGATCGCCCCGACCTGATTATTTCGTCCCTCCGCCAGCGTGTTCCTAATTGCACCATTGGCGTTGGCACGTTGCGATCGCCGCAGGATGCTCAGCGGGCGATCGCGGCGGGCGCCCAGTTTTGCTTTATGCCCCACGTCAGTCCAGGGATTATTGCTACGGCGATCGCCCACAATTGCCCAGTGATTCCGGGAGCCCTATCGCCAACGGAAATTATCAATGCCTGGGAGTTGGGTGCTAGTGCGGTGAAGATTTTCCCTGCCGGCAACGTAGGCGGCAGTGCTTACATCAAGTCGATCTCACCAGTGCTGCCCGATATTCCTCTTGTGCCCAGTGGTGGAGTGACACTGGAAAATAGCGCAGATTTTATTGAGGCGGGGGCGATCGCAGTCGGACTAGCGCGACAGCTTTTCCCGAAGGACGTCATCAAAACTCAAGACTGGGACACAGTCACAAAAAAGGCTAGGACGCTCACTAACGCCCTAGCCAACCAGACTTAACTAGCCATCAAAACTACCGCGCTATGCAACCCCGGCAGGCTTTTTGATATTTTCTTCCCACTTACGAGGAGCACTAGCCCGGCGGATATTTCGCCAAATTTGCGTTGCCGCCTTAGTACCGTCTGCCACAGCGATGGAAACCTGATTCAAGCCCTGCTTCAAATCACCAATGGCAAAGATGCGATCGTGGCTCGTCTGAGCAAGGCCATGGGTCACAAGATTTTCACCATCCCACTCCAGCCCGTCGATGCCCTTCAGGTAGTGGTTGTGGTAAATCGACCCCATATTAATCAGTCCGGTCGTCGCCTCCACAACCGTGCCGTCCGCCAGCTCCACACCGCTCATCTTGTGCTTCTCACCCAAGAACCGAGCAATTTTCTGCTCGTACAACGGATAGCCATGGTCCGCTAGCTTCGCCTTCATCTCATCGCTCACCTCAAAACCGTGAGTCAGCACTGAGATATAAGGCGTAAACCAGTTCAAAACGAACGCTGCATTAATCTGCGACTCTCGCCCAGCGATCAACACCGCCTTTTGGTCCCACATATCAAACCCATCGCAAATCATGCAAACGTGCAGCGTATAGCCTGCGTAGTTGAACACGTTCTGCATATCATCCGTTTCCGGCAGCACATCAATCACGCCGGAAGCTGCAATTACATACCTAGTCTTGAATGTTGCCTCAACGGGATTCTTCCGCCCAATATTTACCTTCACCGAGAAAGTATCGCCCTCATCAATCACCTCGTCCACAAACCCACGCAGGTGATCCGCCCCCCACTCCAGGGCGTGTTTAGTACTGTCCTTCACAATGGAGCTACCACTGGTCTCCGGATCCAGACCCACATAATTCCGCAGATCCTGCATCCAAACGGAACGCCCCTTACCCTTCTCAATCACCAGGCACTTCAAGCCATAGCGCGCCAAATAGATCGCCGCCGACAAACCGCCCATACCCCCACCCACGACGATCGCATCGTAGACAGTATCAGCCCGCTCAGACAGATTCTTAACCGACAATTTCATCGCATTGACTCCTACAAACTAGGGGCATAACTCCAGGGACGTACCAACCCAATCAAGCCAGTCCCGGAAAGCGCCAATCGAAAAGGACATAACACCGCCCGCAGACCGTCCCCACACCTAGGGACCAACCAGGAACAGAAAGGAGACCCCAGGGTCTCCCTTCCTTCCACCAATCTAAACAATGGAGCCCAAGAATGGGCGGACCATTAGCCCACGAACGCTAGGCGAGGATCAGAAACACCAGCGGACTCAGTCCCCTTCAGGTAAGCCAGCATCGTATCCGCATCGGACACCTCAAAAGGATCCGTAGGGCAGTTATCCGCAAAACCAGGCTCAACAAAAATCTTCTCGATCTTGCAGTCGTCCACCAGCATGGAATAGCGCCAGGAACGG
>JBCCTE010000221.1:0-5711 GCA_039198915.1 Cyanobacteria bacterium P01_D01_bin.73
AGCAGAATTGCGCCGACCATACCCCCGATAACCACAATCATCAGCGGCTCCAACATACTGGTGTCGATGTACCTGCCGATGTTCGCCATTATGGATGAGATTGGTTAGGGTTTAGCCGGTAATTGGGGGATGGGGTGTGGACCCGATGGGAATAACGCAGCAGGATTATGAGATTTTGTTGGCGGATTACAGCAATCCAGGCAGGGCGATTGAGCTTTTAAGAGAGCATCGTCCCTATCTGGAAATGCTGCCCAGTATGCGCCGTCCTCTGGAAAGTATTTTGGCGATCGCCCTGCCGCTGGTGCGGGTCGAAACTCAGCTGTTGTCCAGCAGCGCTTTATCGGTGATTCGCGATCGCCAGCGCAATCGTTGGGCAGAGGACGAAGCAGCCACAGCAGTTGCACAGGGATTAGAAGGGGAACAGAAGCGGTTGCCTATTCAGCTGCCCTGCGACCTGGCGCTATTAATGTGCGATCCGGAATGGCAGGTTAAAACTGGGACCGAGATTTTTGTAATAATTCACCGCCCAGAGGAGGGCTTTTATGGGTTACTAAGTCGGTGGCGACAGACCCAGGTGCTGCTGGATCGGGAATATCAGTGGATGATGCCAGAGCAGTACCGACACGTGATGAGCGAAAGTGCGGAGCATCGGTACCCCCTATTTTTGATTACGCCCCAATCGGGAGAGCATGTCCAGCGAGGATTACAGGGATCAAAACTCCCCTACGTAATGGTGGATGCCTCTGGAAAGGAAAGTGATGCTGATGCCAATGGAGAAGGAGTGACTGAAGCGTTGGAAACCGCCATCAAGTCTGCGATGGGCGATACGGACAGTGGCGCGCCCCCCCAGCAGTTAGGTCAACAGCTAGATAATTTAGCTGAAGCTACTGAGTCAGATGACTCCTGGGACTCGCTAGAGGGAGACACCTTAGGCGATGTGTGGGAATAAAACGTTAGATTAGCGGTATTGGAAATCACAGCGAGTCTGAAGGGAAATTGATAGCGTAATTTTTGTTCAGCTGCTGCCCATGTTTCAAAGGCTCGCGGCACTTCCCAAATCTACGACTCGGCCGCATCTAAACACTGGGCGTCCCCATGGATCTTCTGGAATATCAAGCCAAAATCCTGTTCGCAGAACATGGCATCCCGACTTTGCCGTCGCAGCGGATCTCCTCCTTAAGTGATATTCGAAATCTTAAGATTCCTTTCCCAGTAATGCTGAAATCTCAGGTCCATTCTCGGAGCCGAGGACGAGCAGGCGGAATTCGAATGGCGGCCAACACGATCGACGCAGTGGCAGCGGCTCAAAGTATTTTTCGATTGCCCATTAACGGTCAATGCCCAGATACTCTGCTGGTCGAGGCTCACTACAGAGCAGAGCGGGAGTTGTACTTGGCGGTGGTTCTTGAGCATAATGCCCGGCGTCCTTTGCTGTTGGGGGCAGCAGCAGGCGGAATGGATGCGGATTTGTCGCCGGATCGAGTGGTACATGTCCTGGTTGAAGAAGACTTTTCGCCCTTCTATGTGCGTCGCTTGGCGTTGGGGATGGGCTTAAGCGGTGCGCTGATGCGGTCCGTTGCTTCTGTGGCGGAGAAAATGTACCGACTGTTTGTGCAGCGGGATTTGGATTTGGTGGAGATTAATCCGCTGGGGGTGGGGGCGGATGGCACGCTGATGGCTTTGGATGCGAAGGTGCGAGTCAATGATGGGGCGTTGGCACGACATCCAATGCTGTCAAATATTTTGCAAGGCGTTAAGGATTTGGGCGATCGCCCTGCCCCATCCCTATCACGAGCTTCATCACCAAAAATGTCAACGGAATCGCATTTTGATGAACTCAACGATCGCCCCGGGTATTGGACACCGATGGATGGCAGCGTTGCGGTGGTGTGTAACGGAATGGGGCTGATCCTGGCGACGGTGGATTGGGTTGCTCACGCGGGGGGGAAAGCGGCGGGGTTTGCTGATGTGGGTTGGCCGACGGAGGGTGAGGGGGAAAATTGTTTGGGCGATCGCGTGCTGTTGGCGCTGGAAAGGGCGATCGCGACATCGAATTGTCAGACGGTTCTGATTAATTTAATTGGACCAGCCATCAACGGCGTACAAATTATTCGACGGCTGATTGACGAGTTTCAAACGCAGGGGCTTTGGCAAAATTTAGTAACGCAGTTTCAAGAATCGGCCTCAACGAAAATAACCGCCCTATCCACATCACAATCTTTGTCTACGGCAGCCCATGGCTATGGCAGTCAAACAGACGGACCAGCGGAATTAGAAGTTGACGCGGAAGCACCTATCAGTCGCGGCGTTTTGCAAGTACAGGAAAGGGTTGAGACGTCCTTACTAGGAGAAGACGCTCAAGGACTGGACGCTCAAAAGTTTGACGAGCCTTCACTTACCCTTGATCTGCGTAACCTAAAGTGTCGAAGTCAGCGCCCAAAGTTAGTGATCCATTGCGCCAATTTAGACTGGGAGGCTTGCCAGGCTTTGGTCGAGCCCTATCCCATCTGGCTTTGCTCCACCATTGAGACGGCGGTGAAGCTGGCGGTCGATATGGATGCGGCAAATATGGGGGCGGCGACGGCTCAGTAGACTGCGGTGCTGAATATCTGTCAATGAAACTCACTCCCGATTGCAAAGTTATTATTCAAGGCATTCATGAGGCGGCGGCACGGTTTCATACGCCTTTAATGCAGCGTTACGGCACCCAAATTGTGGCGGGGATCAGTCCCGGTGAGGGGGGCGCGGTCGAAGCGGGGGTGCCGGTGTTTGATCTAGTAGAAGAGGCGATCGCCGCTGTGGGTCCCATCGATACAACGGTGGTTTTCGCGCCGGCATTTCAGGCGGTGGATGCGGCTCTGGAGGCGATCGCTGCCGGGATTCGTCAGGTGGTGTTGACGTCCGATGGGGTGCCGCCGCTGGATATGGTGAATCTGGTGCGCAAGGCGGAGGCGACGGAAACGCTGGTGGTGGGTCCCAACTGTCCCGGAATTATTGTGCCTGGGCAGGTGCTGCTGGGGATGCATCCACCGGAGATGTACCAGCCGGGGAAGGTCGGTATCGTTAGCCGCAGCAGTACGTTGACCTACGAGGTAGCGCGATCGCTGACGGCGGCGGGGCTGGGGCAGTCGATCGCGGTGTGTGTTGGACCGGATCAGATTGTCGGGTCGTCGCTATTGCAATGGCTGCAGATTCTGGATGAGGACGAGGCGACCGAAGTAATCGTGCTGATTGGCGAGGTGGGGAGCGACAGTGAGCTAATGGCGGCTCGGTATATTGCTGAAGCGATCGATAAGCCAGTGGTGGTCTACGTGGCGGGGCAGTTTGCGCCGAAAAGAAGGGAGATTGGGCATGCGGATGAAATTTTGGCGGCGCGGTTGGTGGGCGATCGCTCGGCAGGACAGGTGCCGATGGAGTCAATTCAGGCGGCATTCCGAAAAGCTAAGGCACGCTGGTGCGATCGCCCGTCGAAAATCCCCGACGCAGTTAAGCGACTATTGCGTTGAAGATGGCTAGAAGACGAGATGGCACACCACTAGTGAAGCTACGATGCCGACGCCATCAGCAAATAAGCCAACTGGGACGGCGTAACGGCTGCGCAAAATACCAACGCTGCCGAAATACACTGCCAATACATAGAAGGTGGTGTCGGTGGAGCCCTGCATCGTGGAGACCAGGTTGGCGAGGAATGAGTTGGGCTCGGTGTTGACGATTTCCGACATCACTCCAAATGCGCCGCTGCCGGATAGGGGGCGAATCAGCGCCATCGGCAGGGCTTCGGCGGGCATACCAATCAGGTTGGTAATCGGCGACAAAACGGTGACCAACAAATCCAGGGCGGTGCTGGCGCGGAACATTCCGATCGCCACAAAAATCGCCACCATAAACGGAATCACCCGCACCGCAATTTCGAAGCCTTCCTTTGCCCCCTCCGTCAGCGCTTCGTATACCCGCACGCCGCGAAAATAGCCAAATAGCAAAAAGCCGCACACCACCATCGGAATTAACCAGTTAGAAACACTAGCAAATCCCGCCAAGCTAAATACGTAGGGCAATCCCCGGCGGCTGAGCTGGAGCCCCAGTGCTCCCAAGAACGCCACAATCAAACCGCCAAAAACTAAGTTACCCAGCCATCCGGGGCGATCGCCCATCAATCCGTCTGAGGAATCACCCACTTCCAAAATCTCTTCAGCATTGCCGGTATCCACTGCCTCAGCGACAGTCACGGTGGATTTGCGGCGGCTTGCCATCCACTTTGCTCCGGCGATCGCTGCCGCCGTCGAACAAGCAGTAGCCACAAGCGATGGCAACACAATCGCCGCCGGATTATCCGCTCCAGCACTCGCCCGCACCGTAATCACTTCAATGGGCAATAGCGTCACCGACGACGTGTTAATCGCCAAAAACAAACACATGGCATCGGTCGCCGTCCCCTTCGCCGGATTCAGCCGATCCAGCTCCTTCATCGCCTTTAGCCCCATCGGCGTCGCTGCGTTGCCGAGTCCTAAAGCATTGGCGGAGATGTTCATAATAATTGCCGACATTGCCGGATGCTCCGCTGGCACCTCGGGAAATAGGCGTATCATTATCGGTTTGATGGCTCGGGCGATCGCCTGCATCATCCCCGCCGCCTCCGCCACCCGCAGCAGCCCCAACCACAGCGCCATCGTCCCGACCAAGCCGATCGCCAACTCCACCGCACTGCGCGCCGAACTAAAAGACGCCTCAGTGATGGTCTTCATATTGCCGCTGTAGGCTGCCACCACCAGCGCCGCCGTCATTAAAAATAGCCAAATGGGATTAAGAGGCGACGGCGAAGATTTTGGCTGGGGAGACTGCGTAGCTTCCGGCGGATTGGCTGACTGGTCGATAGATGCGGGCTCGGGAGAGGGTGAAGTCATCGGCAGTTGACCAAGACGAGGACATCGAAAATTTGCAGAAGCTTAGCGGGGGAACCTACAGCGGCACCACCTCCGGGAAGTTTAGGAGTACCTGCTCATCGGTTAGCTCATCCCCTAACTGCGCCGGAGAATAATGCACCTGCACCGTCCGCAGACTTTCGCCGTAGGTCAGGGAAATCAGCGATCGCAACCCCTCCTTCAGCGCCTCATAATCCGCCAAATTCGTTTCCAGCGTCTCCAGCTCCCCCTCGTACGCCACCGTAACCATCACTACCAAATTTCCCGTTGGCGGCAGCGTCAGCAAATCATCCTCCGGCATTTCCTCGTAATTCACTTCACTGAGGTAGCGACTCGCCGAATCCGTAAACAACTCGTTTACAAAGTCCCCCGCTTCCCCCTCATCCCAAAACACTTCACCCTCATTCCCCGCCGATCGCCAAAACGCATCGTACTGCAGCAGCCCCTCACAGATCGCCACCAGCCCCTCGCCCAGAACCTCCATTTCCCCATCCGCATCGATGGCATTCCGCGCCGCCTGATTCAAAATCCCCAACATCGGCGTAGCTTCCGAGCCAGACAAATGCACAAACACCCGCGACACCACAAACCGCGTCTTCCCCGTCATCCTGCGCAGGCGATCGCCAATCCCCATCACTCAACCCCCTTCCAACAAATCTCTAATTCGTGCGTCCACACCTTCCGCATCGGCACGCCATCGCAAACTTAGCCCATTTCCCATAGGCATACCCAAACTCAAAAAAAGATTGCGAAAGATTAATTAACTTTGCTTAACCCGTTATTAGACATCAA
>JBCCTE010000222.1:0-5695 GCA_039198915.1 Cyanobacteria bacterium P01_D01_bin.73
GGAATCTTAGCGTATTGGAGCTGGGCTAACTGAGTGGATACGTTTATAAAAGTGCTACTTGTGAGTTAAACGTAAAACGCCATCCCATTGTTCACCCAATCCTTCCCGCTCAGCTTCTTCTAGACGATCTAAATAGTAAAGAGCGCAGCTATCGCCAGGGTTAATATCTAACACTTCAGAAAAGCCCTGGCGTGATTCCGCCAAGCGTCCCTCGCTGTAATCTTTAACGGCTTTTTCAAAGCGATCGCAAGTCGCCACCTTCAGATCGAACTCGCCGGGAGAGTCGCCATCAAACACCTCATAAAGTCCCGTAACGTTTCGCTTTCCTTTAACGATCGCTGACCCCAAAAATCGCAGATGGAACGGATGATCTGTGCCCAACCGAGTCACCGTCCCTTCTGACACCAGTAGCGCCACACCATAGACCTTGGTCAATCCTTCCAAGCGGGCTGTCAGGTTGACGTGATCCGACAGCACATCCCCCTGCATCCGGTCCTTCTCGCCGATAATGCCCATCATGATCGGACCGCAGTGAATAGCAATTCCGACGCGAACGATCGCATCACCTCTAGCGGTGGCATAGTCTTTGCCATTGGTAGACGCTGCGTTTTCCTTGATGGATGCTGCTTGGCGACGGCGGCTTCGGACGGCTTTTAATTTAGCGATCGCAGCATTAATCGCATCGTGGGGGCCGTTAGGAAATACTGTCATCACCCCGTCCCCAAGGTATTTCATGATGATGCCGCCGTGACCGCGCAAAATGGGGCTGACCAACTGCAAATAGCGATTAATAAACTCGAACCCTTCTCGGGAGGTCATACCCTCAGCCATACTCGTAAATCCGCGGATATCGCTGAACATAATCGCCATTTCTCGGTCGACGTGATCCCCAAGCTTCACGTCTAAAATGCTCTCCTTGTCTAGGAACTCTAAATAGGCGTGGGGGACAAATCTTTGGTACGCCGAACTAATCTTTGAAAGATGAATATGAGTGTTAATCCGCATCAATAATTCATCTTTAATAAAGGGCTTAGTTAAATAGTCATTTGCACCACATTTAAAGCCCGTAATTAGGTCGTCGAGGCGGTCTTTTGCCGTCAGCATAATGACCGGTAACTGAGCCGCCAGACGCGTTTCTCGAATTTTCTTACATACGTCATAGCCCGACAAATTGGGCATCATAATATCCAGCAGCACCAGGTCAATCGGCTGAGCCAAAGTGTTCAAAACTTTGAGCGCTTCTTGCCCACTAGCGGCAACGGTGACCGAATAGCCTTCAAAACTGAGGAAATTTTCCAGTACCCGTAGGTTCACCGGCTCATCGTCAACAATTAGGATTTTGCCCTGGTGGCGACTATTACTCTTAGATTCTGAGGATAGGGCTGGCAAAGAAGTTGCGGGAGCGGGCGGTGCGATCGCCGATTCATAGCGACGACGGCGTAGCAGGCGATGGCTATCCAACTCCACGGCGGGACTGTCGGCAACGGGCAGCGTCACGGTGAAGGTAGAGCCCTTGCCCAGGGTGGATTGCACCTGAATGTCTCCGGAGTGCAGGTCCACAAGCTGCTTTGTTACCGCCAGCCCCAGTCCAGCACCGCCATGGCGGCGAGAGGTTGACCCATCCCCCTGTTCAAAGGATTCAAAAATTCGCTCCAAGTTCTCTTCGGCAATGCCCGGCCCGGTATCGGAAACGGAAATGGCGATCGCCCTCTTTTCCATCGCCTCTCCTGGGACCACGCTTTTGGCGCTCACCTGAACCCGTCCCTTCTCCGTAAACTTGATGGCGTTTCCGATCAGGTTGTACAGAATTTGCTGAACCCTATCTTCATCCCCCAGTATTGGCGGCAACCCCGGCGAGCTGTCGTTGGTAACTGTAATTTGGCGATCGCCCACCAGAACCTGAGTCACCGCCAGCACCGCATCAACGCACCCCTTGACCTCGACCGCCTTCAGCTCTAAATCCAGCCGCCCATTCTTGAGCTGAGCAAAGTCCAAAATGTCGTCCACCAAATTCGACAGCCGTCGCCCACTATCGGCAATCAGTTGCAAATTTTCCTCCTGGGGGCTTTGTAAAGGTCCGGCGGTGCCCTGAATCAGCGCTTCCGATAAACCAACAATGCCGTGAATCGGCGTTCGCAGCTCGTGGGACGTATTGGCGAGAAATTCATCCTTAAGCTCGTCAAGTCGTTTTAGCTCCTGGTTTTTTTCCTCCAGGGTGACCGCATACTTACTCAAATCGTCCCGCGATCGCTCCAGCGCATTCCACAGGGTAATCAGCATCGCCGTGCCGGTGCCCACGTTCCACACCAGCAAAGGGGAAACCGCTGGAATCGACCAGCCGCTATTAAAGCTAAGGTAGGAAACCGCCAAAATACTGGCACTCCCCGCCATCATGACCACAATTCCCTGGGAAATTCGCTGGCGATAGGTGCCATAAATTGCCCCCCCAACGCCCCAGGCAATAATCCACGCCAATACCGCACTTTTCGCTGGAGCCTGCTGCATCACCCGCCCATCTAGGGCAGCACTAATAATTTGGCTGGTGATATTGGCGTGAATCACCACCCCCGGCATCAGCGGTTTGCTGGGCAGCAGGGCGCTATTGTAGGGCGTTTGCCACTGGTCATTAACGCTGGGGGCAATGGGACCGATAAAGACGATGCGATCGCGAAAGAGATCCTTCGGCACCCGCCCGGCCACTACGTCGGCGAGGGAAATGTGCAAAAACGAGTCAAGTCCGCCGCGATAGTTAAGGAAAATCTGATAGCCGCCGGCGTCCGGCATATGGTCTCCCACCTTTGTGGTTACGGGACGAAACAGCGCCCGACCAATTTTCTGAATCTGCTCCTTTTCGTTAATTACCGTAAGCGCCAGCCCTTTGTCTTCCAAATAATTCAGCGCAATGTGAGACGCTAAACCCTCACGATAGGCTCCATCGGTTCGCTGAATGCCAACAATGCCGCGCCGAATTCGACCGTCTAAATCCAAAACAACATCATTAGCGGTAACCCGGTTCAGTCTCTCTAGGGTTGGCGGCGGCGCGATCGGCTGCCCTCCGACCTTTTCGATGCCGTAGAGATTTTCTGTTTTTTCAAAAGTCTCGATAATCTCTTCATTGCCTGGCTCCACCGGCAAATCTCGATACAAATCCAAGCCAATGGAGTGGGGGTTCTGGGCGCTAATGTCGCGAATCACCTTAGCTAGAAATTTATCCGAGGCCGGCCATTGTCCCGCTAGCTGAATATCGGATTCATCGATGGTGACAATTACAATGCGATTTTCCTTGGGCTCTGGCGATCGCAGCCGCACGTAGGTATCCCTTAACGCCCACTCTAGGAAAGCAAAGCCCCCGGACAGGCTGCCAAAGATGCCGACAGCGGACACAATCGTCCCTACGATTAAGCCCCGCTGCCAGGGTTGCATTCGCTTAAAGAATAGAGTCATGGGCTGTGCTGTTCTCTCTACATAGGAGCGCTGGCAGGGTAGATGCTACAGGCAAGGCCGAGAACAACAAGGTTACGACGGTTGCACAACCTAAGTATCGTCTAATTCTTGTTAAACGCTTGAAGTCGACGTTCAAAATTTTCAGCTTTAAATTCAGCTTTGGAAACCTCACGTCTAAAACTAAACGGGGATGAGTGTCTGTGACCCCCAACCCCGTTGACCCCAGGTCAATTACGCTTGCCCAGAAAGCGAGACTCCGTAAGGAATCTGTAATCACTATTTTCTGTGCCTAGTTTTAACGCTCAGCGGTCGCTTCAGATGACAGCAGAGGAGCGGATGCAACATCGCCGAGCCCGACCTGCACCAGCAAATCAGACCACTCTTCCGCTAGCTCTGTGTTGTCAGGATTGAGCCGCCGGGCATCCGCTAACACCTGGAGGGTGTCAATCCACAGGCCAGCTTCAGCTAAATCAACGGCCTGCTCCAGGGCGATCGCCGGAGTTAGTCTCTCTGCAATCCCTCCGTTGGGACTAACCGAGCCCACGGGGAAGTCCGCTGCAACTCGAGCCATAAAGGTCCGCAAAACCGGGGTGTCCGGTGCTAGCTGCTCGCCTGGTGCCAACAGCACAACCTGCCAGAGGTACTCCTGACCCGCTTCCAAGTTAGGAGCCGTGCTCGGTAGGGACACCTCTGCGATGCCGTTGTCCTCTTTCAAGCTAACTTCTGCCTGGTAGTTGTACTCGCTATCTAAACCTTGAACGCTAATGAAGGCACGGTCTGCACCGGTTTCGGGAAGGTACAGCATCAGTGAAGGGCGATCGCTCCGGGTCTGCGTGTAGCTTCCTGGGGGCAACAACGCTAAGGCGTCAAGCTCAACGGACTCACGGCTGCCGGTTCCAACGGTGGTTGTAGGAGCAGGAGCATTGGGGGGGGCGAATCGGATTCGACCGCGGCTGCCGGCTCCAACGGTGCTGCTAGGGGCAGGGGCGCTGGGCGGTGCAAAGCGAACTCGACCGCGGCTTCCAGATCCAACGGTGGTGCGGGGGGCAGGGGCGCTGGGCGGTGCAAAGCGAACTCGACCGCGGCTTCCAGATCCAACGGTGGTGCGGGGGCGAGCGTCATCCGGCGGTATAAAGCGGACTCGACTGCGCTTCGCTGTAGCCACCACCATCTCTGCTCCGCTCCAGGTCGGTGCCTTATCTCCTTGGGATTCAAAGGCAGCGATCGCCTCTGGAGCCGCCAGTAAACTGAGCCCAAAAGCACCAATGAGCAGACGACTGATGCTGCTTAATCGCGGTCTAAATCGAGCCTTCGTGTGCGACTGCTCCTGGGAGATTGTTGTCGCGGTGTTGGATTGGAGCATGGTTAGGCGGTTCATGACGTGAAAAAAACGAATGGATGGTGATGGGGGGCGACGATGGGCGCTCTTCTCGCTTCAGAGCCGCCATGTGATGCTACCAAGCAGGCCGTTAAAACACCATTTGAGATGGAAGGTGCCGACAAATTTCTTTGTCTTAATTATAACATTGACATCACTTTGGATGGCGGGAACACATATAGTGAGAGACGCTGGATTTAGGGTCTGTAATGAATATTGACATTGAATTGGCTCCAGCGGTGTTAACTCTGCGCTCACTGTTACTGCCAGTTGCCAATTAGGACAAAGGCGGACCAGTAGTAGGGGTGGCTGTACTGTTCGCTGTGCAGTAGTTTGATTTGAGCCTGACGAAGGGCTTCTGCTTTTCCGATTCCGGTGCGATCGCCCTCCGTTTTCCCTGTCCCCGCCAGTTCGTTGTAGAACTCTGTCATCAGAGCAGCCGTTGACTCATCATTGACGGACCACAGGCTGGCAACGGTGCTGCGTGCGCCAGACCGTAGCGCAAATCCGGCTAATCCCAGCGTGGCTCGCTCGTCTCCCCTGGCGGTTTGACAGGCGCTCATCACTAGTAGGTCGATGGGGGAAATGACCCCGACCTGCCGTTTGCGGAAGAGCTTGTCAAAGTCTTGGATATGAAGCCGCTTGCTCCAGGCAAGCAGGTAGGTGTCTTCGGGGGAGGAGCTGAATTGCCCGTGGGTGGCGAGGTGGACGATGGGGAAGGGTTTGTTGGCGAGCTGGTTTAGGAATTTGTCCACCGTGAAGGATTGGTCCAGCAGGACGCGAGTATCAAAATCTTCGGAGATATTGTTGATTTCCCGGGTGACCCCTGGCAGAGCGCTAAATCCCTGGCGTGCCTGGCTGAGTCCCGCAACA
>JBCCTE010000223.1:0-5688 GCA_039198915.1 Cyanobacteria bacterium P01_D01_bin.73
CCAATATCGAATCAAAAGCAGTGGGGGCTAGGTTCAGCTCCGCGCTGCTTTTCGTCTTTGTTGACCTTCCTAAACCCGTATTTTTTCTCCAGTGACTCATGTCACAGCTAAGAATTTAAGCTGTCACAGAAAGCTTTCACTATTATCACGATCCTCCCTCGCAACCATCACCTACACACTGAAGGCTTTTCGGGATACTAATTATGCCAAGCGATTAAGAATAGCTACAGAGATTTGGTAATGACTTCGATTCGCGAAATTGTTCAAGATGCCTTATCCCAGAGATATCTCAGTATTGATGCTGAGGATGGGCTGCGCGAATTGTTGGAAGGGAAATGCGATCGCGAAGATTTCCACGCTTTTGTCACTTTGCAGCGAGCTTTCCTGGATGGTCAGCTTGTCCAGGAATCTCGGGTGAAATCCGAATCCAGCCCAAATTCTGAAGAAAACGCTGCCAAAGCCGGGTCGCTAGCTTAATAAAGCCCTAATTCAAGATCCGTAAGGATTTCAGCCCCGAGCACTTTTTATTTTCAAAGAGTGTTTATTATCCACTGCATAAGGCTTCTGGAGATTATTGATAATAGGCCCGCGCCCCTTAAACACTGGCTTTGCTGCGCTGAGCCGCCACAAGACGCAGTCGCCCCAGGGTCAAGGTTTGGGATAGTTTTAACGGCAGGATAGAAACCCCTTCCAGTCGTGCTTGGACCCAGCCTTCGCCCCATTTCCACTCGTGATAGCCGTCGACGCCGCCGCTTAATATTAATCGCAGGCTGTGGTCGCTAACGGATTGCACTTCGTGGTTAACGGCGATCGCTCCCTGTCCTAACGTGTAAATTACCCCCGGCGTTAATGTTTCCGGCAAGCTGTTGTAAAGCTGGCGGGGCAAGAGCCACGTGCCCCAATTTTCCGGCAGTAGTAGCAAATCGGCGATCACCTTTGCCGACGCATCCACTTCAACCCGCAGCTGACTTTGTTGAAACGTCCCCAGCATAGGTAATGTTTGATTACTAAACTTGATTGCTAAACCCGCTTTCACCACTATAGTTTCGCTGAGAAAAGTTGGGGGGAATTGATAAAAAAAGCGGCAACGCCCTAAAGTATTGCCGACTCAATTATTTCTAGATAGTTTATCGGTCAGACTCTACTGGTCCTTCAAGGCGATCGCCACGTCCTTAGCAAAGTAAGTCAGGATCATATCTGCCCCCGCTCGCTTCATGCTGAGCAAGGTTTCCATCACGATTTTCTTCTCGTCAATCCAGCCCTTCTGCGCCGCCGCCTTAATCATGGCGTACTCGCCGCTCACGTTGTAAGCCGCAACGGGTACGTTTGAAAACTCCTTCACCCGACGAATGATATCCATATACGCCAGCGCCGGCTTAACCATCACCACATCGGCACCTTCCTCAATATCCAGCGCCACTTCCCGAATCGCCTCGTCGGAATTCGCCGGATCCATTTGATAGGTTTTCTTGTCGCCAAACTTGGGCGCAGAATCCAACGCATCCCGGAACGGACCATAGTAAGCAGAGGCGTACTTAGCGGAGTAGGCGATGATACCCACGTTGGTGTAGCCAGCCGCGTCTAACCCACGACGAATTGCGCCGATGCGACCGTCCATCATGTCCGACGGAGCCACAAAATCAGAGCCCGCTTCTGCGTGGCAAAGAGCCTGCTTTACCAGCACTGCCACAGTTTCATCGTTTAGGATTTCGCCATTCTCAACGATGCCGTCGTGCCCTTCGCTGCTGTAGGGATCCAGCGCAATATCGGTAATCACTAACATGTCAGGAACCGCAGCCTTGATTGCCCGCACTGCCCGGGGCACCAAACCTTCAGAGTTGTAGCTTTCGGTGCCAGCGTTATCTTTCTCGTCTTCCACTACCAGCGGGAACAGGGCGATCGCCTTAATCCCCAGTTCGTAAGCCCCCTTGATTTCCTCGAGCAGCAGGTCCAAGGTGTAGCGGAAACTGCCGGGCATCGACGACACTTCCTGCTTTTGCCCCTCCCCTTCCATCACAAAGACGGGGTAGATCAAATCGTTAACCGTCAGCACCGTTTCCTGCACCATCTGACGCAAACCGGAGGTGCGGCGTAGGCGACGGGGGCGCTGGATATTGTTAACAACGGAGGGGCGATCGCCAGAGGAATTACCGTTAGCGATATTTGAGGGGCGGGGCTGGGCAAGCATGGGCGGTAATACCGAAAGGCTGAATTGTCACTATAAAAATTTGTGATGATAATCCTATCAAAAGACACTGAGCCCAATGGCACTGCTAAATCAATAGCAACAATCACCGCCCCCTAGCGCTCTTTAGCTGATCTCTCCGGGGCTCAATCTCCGCTGACCGCAGTTGCGCTAGTGGTCTATCCACATGAATGGCAATGTATAAAAGTGGCGCAAAGATAATTGACCTGCATTGCAGGATTAGGAGAGGAAATCAGGATGACGGATAAACAACAGAATTTGCATGTAACCCTTGACTCACATTCAAAAACCATCACTGTGGAATTTAGTCTAAATCTAGTCCATTCTGAAGCGACGTATTTTGAGGAACGAACAGGACGTCCCGGACGGAGGAATTATTCAATTTCACAGTGAGGGTTTACCGCCGGGGCGGCTTTAGTAAGTAGTGCTAACGAAGCAACGGAGTCGACGGGGGACATACAAATTTCTCACGGCTCTCTAACAAACTCGCCCTATCTGATTTCTAGGCGGGTTCCAGCGGGTGCCACAATTTTAAGAGGCTTGATGATTCGAAAGTACATAAACTTACAGGTGGAGCCTTGTAAGCATACGTCGCACCATTGAAAAGTTCCATTGCGTTAATAGTGAGCTGACACCGCATCACCAGCAAGGCCGAGGACGATATCGCTGCTGCTGGTGTCGGTGTAGGTGCCGGAATCTTTGCCACCATCCAGGTTCTTGGCGTCACCGGGGAACGTGGAGAACTGGGGCGTTGAAAGGGCACAAGTGTTCATTGGGCGGCGCTGGAAGATTATTAGTGGGCGGTGCGAGAGACTTTCGGCGGGCGATGCAGGGAGACTATTAGTGGGCAGCGTGGAAGGATTAGCAGAGGGAGCGGGGCAGGATGGGAGAAGAGTGGGGACGTTGGCGAAGTCGTTGTTGGTGATTTCGAGGGGCGTGGTACTCTGGGTCCTCGCGGCTGCGCCGGTTGGATGTATTAGATTCAGGGCGATCAGCTCACCGCCGATTTTTACAAAGTTGTTCTATGAACGGTATTCAAGTTAGTTTCAATGGGATCTAGGTGGATTCGAGCGATCGCTGCAACTGTCGAATCATGGTTGCTGGCGCATCTCCCACCAGTACGAACACATAGTTTTGGTCGCCCCAAACTAAGCCATTGGGACCATCAAATACCTGAATCGGGATCGGGGTTTGGTTGATATCCAAGGAAAATCCCTGGCGATGGAGCTGGTAAAAGGAAATTACCTCGCCGGATGCGGTTTTGTAGGACAGCCGCAGTCCCTCAGTTTTGCTTAAGGCGCACAAACTGCCTCCCAACAGCTTGGCTTTACGCAGCTCGGGAAATTTACCCGATAGGGCAATGCGCTGGGAATATTGCGATCGCACCGCCGCTAAATCCTGGGTAGCAAAATCCACCGGTCCCTGGCTGCGGGTCAAGGAATTACTGTGGTCTGACACCACCTCTTTGAAGGATTGCCAAGTGTCCTGTGAAGGCATCTCGTCACTGGCAATCACAATTTTGTAGGACTGGTTTTCCGCTTCAGTTACCGCAAGCTGCTGGCGAAGCTGCATATTTTGCCATCCCAGGGCGATCGCCCCAGCAACCGCCACCCCCGTCACAATCGGTCCCCACGCCCACCGAATCCGGAGTCTGCTCTGTAGCTTCTCCCCTCGCTGGACTTGATCGTTATTCTCCTGCCGTACTGATGGCTCAGCGTTTTGCAATATGCGAGATTTCAGGTTAGCCGGTGGCCGCTGAAGCTCTGCCCCTAGTGGAATCGCCCCTAGGGTTTCCTGCAAGCTAAGAATCTCCATTTTCAGGGCAGGGTTTTGCCGCAAGAGCTCTTGCAACTGCGCCAGTTCTTCGGAGTCCAGGTCTCCAAGAACATATCCCGCCAATAGTTCTCGGTATTCCGAGTTTAAATATTCCGAGTTTAGAAATTCATCCTTCATCTAACGTCTCCCCTAGCTGATCTCGCAACTTCAACAGTCCCCTTCGTGCCCAGCTTTTGACGGATCCCAACGGCTTCTGCAACCGTTCCGCAATTTCAGATTGACTTAGTCCCTCGTAGTAGCTCAGTTCCAAAACCTGCCGTTGCATATCTGATAGTTGCTCCAGGGCGAGCCGTACCTGTTCCTGGCGATGCTGTAGCGATGCGTGTTCTGCCGGAAGGGTGGGGTTTGTTTTCAGCATATCCTGCCGCCAACGGGTCAAAATTTGTCGCCGGTTCCCCTTGGTGCGCAGTCGATCAATAGCTCGCGATCGCGTCAGGGTTGCCAAATAGCTCGATAGGGAACCGCGCTCTGGATTGTATTTATTCTGCTGATAAAGCTCGAGGAAAATTTCTTGAGCTAAGTCTTCCGCTTCCTGGCGATCGCCCAAAATTCGAAGGGACAAACCATAAACTAATCCGCTATAGCGATCGTAGAGTTCTGCCAGGGCTTCGGTATCTCCCCCCTGAAGCCGCTCAATCAACTCCCCATCAGTCACCACAGTATTGTTGGTCTCCTGTCCCTGCCTAAAACTCTGCTGTTCCAAATTAGGCACAGCGCGGATGCGAACGGGCATCGAAAAAACAGACAGCATAAAATCACAAGCGCGACTCATTACCCATACGAGTAGCAACACAACTTGGATGCAGGCTGAATGCAAATTATCGCCGGTTAGATGCGGGAGATTAGGGCAACGTCTTAACCCAGCCCCGAAGTTAACTCGAACAGAAGTTAAAATGAGTAACTGATTGCGTAAATAATCCCCATCCCCATTTCTCCACAACCACCGTGACCAACGTCCCCGAGAAATCAGATAACGCCACTCCTGAATACAACGGCAGCGCCCCCGCCACGACTACCGTTGCCGAGAGCGATTCGGATAAGGGGCTAGACTCCATCCTGCCGTCCTTCCTCAATCCGCCGGCAGAAGATTTACCCGACGAAGTGGAGATGTCGCTTTTTGACCATTTGGAAGAGCTGCGAACTCGGATCTTCTATTCGGTGATTGGGTCGTTGGTGGGTATTGTCGGATGCTTCGTTGCGGTTAGACCCATCGTTCGGCTGCTGGAAAAACCGGCGGGTGACGTCACCTTTCTACAATTGGCACCGGGAGAGTTTTTCTTTGTTTCCATCAAAGTGGCGGGCTACAGCGGTTTATTGCTAAGTGCGCCGTGGATTTTGTACCAAGTTATTCAGTTCGTACTACCGGGGCTAACAAAGAAAGAGCAGCGGTTGTTAGGACCGATCGTGTTGGGATCGGCGGTGTTGTTTGGCTTAGGTCTGGTGTTTTCCTATGTAGCGCTGGTGCCCGCTGCTCTGAATTTCTTTATTAGCTATGGCGCAGATGTGGTGGCGCAACAGTGGTCCATTGAAAAGTATTTCGATTTTGAGCTGTTGCTGATGTTCAGCACGGCGATCGCCTTCCAAATCCCAATTTTGCAATTGCTGCTGGGTCTATTCGGTCTAGTCTCCGCCAAGCAAATGCTATC
>JBCCTE010000224.1:0-5682 GCA_039198915.1 Cyanobacteria bacterium P01_D01_bin.73
CCGCTGGTACGGCAGCGATCGCAAGTTCGCCCACGTACCAGCGGCACGCCGTGCCGCGGCTTATTTCATGTTCTCAAAACTACGACGATGTTCATCCGTGTTTAGCGGACGCCGCGCAGCGGCCCGTGCGTTGCGTGGCTGCACCTACAACAGATCATCGATCAACCGACCGGAGCTACGCGGGCCGGCGAAGAGCGACGCGGTGGACGTGTCGACCGGCGGTAGGCTTGTGCCGAACTTTCGTTCGAGCAGCGCGGCATCGGTCAGGTCCACGTCGCCGTCGTAGTCGATGTCGCCTTCGGAGAACAGCGGGTTGTCGATGCGGCCGAAGTTGCGTTCGAGTAGCGCGGCGTCCGTGAGGTCCACATCACGATCGCGGTCCAGATCGCCGGCGAGGACGAAGAAGTCCAACGGGGCCACGGGCGACACCGTGTTGCCGGCCGCGTCGGTGAGCCCGGCGGTGTCGAACACCACCCGGTAGTTCCCATCTGCCAACGGCGTGTCCCAATCAACCAACGCTTCGCCGCCGAGCAGTCGCACGCTTGTCGGCGGCGCGGTGTTGCCTGGCGAGGTGAGATTGATCAGTTGCACGTTCGCCGCGGTCAGGATGCCGTCGAGGTCCTCGTCGAACAGCAGCGAGACGCCCTGGCTTTGCTCGAACGCAAACGCCGACGAGAGCAGCGTCGGCGCCGTCGCGTCCGGCGTGACGGTCAACTGCGTCGACGCGATGCCGACGTTGTTGTCGCCGCGGTACTCGAAGACGTCGTTGTTGCTGTCGGCGATCCAGCCGACGAAGTACGTGCCGGTCGGCAGGCTGTCGGTGAGCGTGCCGCTCCAGACGCTTTTGCTCAGGATCGTGAGTTTACGCAGCTCGATATTATCGCTGCTATCAAAGCTACGATGCCCCTTTCTAAGACCATGACCGAACAGGTCACCGCTTTGCGGGATTGGGCGAGGCAACGGGCTCGACCTGCGGCGGCTTCTGTTGCGGATTATATCCGCCAGGATTGGTAACCAAGTTTTCTCATGTTTTCCCACAGGAGGATTGGCTGAGGCTGTCTCATTTGACCCTTGGCTGCTTTCCCAAAGGGGGCGGGCGATCGCCCTAACCCACCCAACTTTCCCACCCAGTGTGTTCTGGGTTGACCCTCTGGATTTATTTATTCCTCTGGGGTTCCCCTAGACCGCTGACTCAACCTTGCAATCCTTTTAGGAGAATCGCATCATGTCTCATTTCAGCACCTTGCGGACCAAGATCACTGATGTTGCTGTTCTGAAGTCTTCCCTTAACGATTTGGGAATCCAGACCAAGGACAATTCCGATATTCGTGGCTATAACGGTCAACACCTGCGGGCGGACTTGGTTGCCGTCTTGGACGGGGATTACGATTTGGGCTGGTCCCGCAACGCCGACGGTTCCTTCGATTTGATCGCGGATCTGTGGGGCGTCGCTAAGAAGCACAACCAGACCGAGTTGATTAATTCCATCAACCAGAAGTACGCCATCAACAAGACCTTGCAAGAGGCGAAGCGTCCTGGTTTGCAGAATGCTCATGTCCAGTTGGTTGCCCAAAAGTAACCTTCATTTGGACCTACTGTCCGGACCTTTACGGTACAGACATTGGTACAGGCATTGATCTTCAATGGCTTTTGTCTCGTATTTCAAATGCGACCCTCTTCTGGATGGGTCGCTTTTTATTTTGAAATTTTTATTGCGGCAGGCGTCGGACCGATTCAGGATGTGACGGAGAGTGTGGTTTCTCTCCAGATTTACATCAAGATGTGACGTAATATCGACGCTTGCCAGAAAGTCGGAATACACTCGCCAGTAGACCCCACTTTACGGTTATTGGCGAGCCGGGGTCGGGGTGTTTTCGGGACGCGACTCGCCAATTTCGATATAGCCTTCAATACCATCACTGCTGGGGTAGATCCGGTCCTTCGGTTTTTGCGCTCCCAGGGGTGAGAGCTGTTGTGAAAGCCGTTATTGACACACCGTTACTGACGAGAGGACCTATGCCGCTTCTTCGCGTTAAGCAATCTACAATATTCAAAATCTCTGAAGCCCAATCCTTCATGCTGGCCCCCAGTGAGAAGCACAACGTCAAGACCGGAGAGTTTTGGGCAACGGAGGTGGTTGAGGATGGTAACCACTATCGGGTGCGCCTCCAGGAGGAACTGGGCGGCCGCAGTCAGTGGTTTGTCTTCAAAGGGCACGCTGAAGTTGTCCATCAGGATCCCCCAGAGAGTCTCTATCCGCCGGCGGAGGAGGAGATGGGAACCCGCAGCTTGGATGGTGGCGGTGATGATGGGGATAAGGATCTAACCATCGTGGTGATTAAGGACACGGTGTTTAAGGCGAAGCCGGCGGATTCTTCAACTCTTCCTGATACTGAGAAAATTTCCGTGGCGAAGGGGGAGTACAAAATAAAAGACATTGAGGATGCGGACTCCCATGTCAAGGTGAATCTGGAGGAGGCTCTGGACGATCGCATTGAGTGGTATGTCTTCAAGGGGCACCTGGATTTGGTGAATATCCCCACCTATGGTCCGCCGCAGGATGAGCCGGAGCCGGTGGTGGAGCCGAAGGTGGAGGTCCTCCGCAATACTATTTTCAAAACCCGTACGGTGCAGTCGTCGGACCTGGCGGAAAATGAGAAGGTGATCGTTTCCCCGGGGACCTTTTTGATTACGGGGGCGAAGCCGGAGAATCGCCATTACTTGCTGACCCTGGTGGATAACCTGGAGGATCGCAAGGAGTGGTATGGCTTTGAGGAGCATCTCAAGTTTTACGATGCGGATGAGATCCTTGAAAAGGGTAAAGCGGCTGCGGCGAAGGAGGCACCTAAGGAGGAGCCCAAGCCGGTCCCGGCGGCTCGTCCTCGGGGGCGGATGATCAATATCCCTGGCTATGGTCAGGTGGGGACGAATGATTTGATTATTCCCGGTGGCCACTTCACCTGGGCGGAGGCGACGAAGGGAGGCAGCCGGATCCCGGTTAATGCCAATATTTCGCGCAGTATTGTCAAAATGGCGCAGCGAATGGAAGAGGTGCGGTCTAAGGTGGGTAACCGCTCCATTTCCGTGACGAGCTGGTATCGTCCTCCTGCGGTGAACCGTGCGGTGGGGGGCGCTAGTCGGTCGACCCACTTGAGTGGGCACGGGGTTGATTTCAATGTCAGCGGGTTGTCCCCTCGGTCGGTGCAGCGGATTTTGGATCCTTGGTGGAACGGTGGCCTGGGCTATGGTCGGACGTTTACCCATATCGATAACCGGGGCTATCGTGCTCGCTGGAATTACTAGTACGTCGTAAAACAGGCGCCGTAAAACTGGGCGATCGCCAAGGTCTCGATCAAGGTGGCGTGGCGATCGCCCAATAATTTTCGATTTCCCCGGTGTCATGCCGGGGATTTTTGATGGGACTTGCCTGGGAGGGGCCGGTTTGAACGCCGGTGTGTCGCTAGATTGCTGACAATTGGGTGTTCCAAATTTGAGACAGTCTTGTCAAAATAGATTCATTGGCGAACGAAATTAATCAGTTTAAATCCATCGGAGCACGATCATGGGGCTACTCGTTGACGGCGTTTGGCATGACCAGTGGTACGACACCAAGAGCACCGGCGGTAAGTTTAAGCGTCAGGATGCTATGTTCCGCAATTGGGTGACGGCGGATGGGTCGCCGGGCCCTAGCGGTAAGGGGGGCTTTAAGGCGGAGCCGGGGCGGTATCACCTGTATGTTTCCTATGCTTGCCCCTGGGCCCATCGCACTTTGATTTTCCGGGCGTTGAAGGGCTTGGAGGATGTGATTTCGGTGTCGGTGGTCCATTGGCTGATGCGGGAGCATGGCTGGACATTTGCCGACGGGGAGGGGGTGATTCCGGACAGTGTGAATCAGGTGGATTTTCTGCACCAGGTCTATACCAAGGCGATCGCCGATTATTCCGGGCGGGTGACGGTGCCGGTGCTGTGGGACAAGCAAACCCAAACCATTGTTAGTAATGAGTCGTCGGAAATTATTCGTATGTTGAATTCCGCCTTTGATGGGGTGGGGGCTAAGCCGGGGGATTATTATCCGGCGGAGCTGCGGGCGGAAATTGATGAGCTGAATGCTCGCATTTATCCGACGGTGAATAATGGGGTTTACAAAGCTGGGTTTGCCACGACCCAAGACGCTTACGAGGAAGCGTTAACTCCTTTGTTTGAGAGTTTGGATTGGTTGGAAGCGCGGTTGGATAAGCAGCGTTATTTGACGGGCGATCGCCTGACGGAGGCGGATTGGCGCTTGTTTACGACTCTGCTGCGCTTTGATCCGGTGTATTACAGCCATTTCAAGTGCAACCTGCGGCAGTTGCGGGATTATTCCAATCTGTGGGGATATGTGCGGGATCTGTATCAGACGCCGGGGGTGGCGGCGACGGTGAATATGAATCATATCAAGCGCCATTACTACCAAAGCCAAATCACGATCAACCCCACTCAGGTGACGCCGGTGGGACCGATCCTCGATTTGGATGAGCCCCATGGTCGCGATCGCTTCTAACGTCACCCCGGGTTGCCGGTAAATCAAGGAGCTAAAACTTCGAAACCCTCAGAACTATGTCAATCTCGGCACAGCTCTGAGGGTTTTGAGGGTTATGTATTGCGGGCCCAACATTGCGAGCCCACTGGCGGGACAAGGGTTAGGGGCGCTGGATTATTGCTTAGGCTGGAGCCAAATCTTGAATGCTTCCAGACTCAGGCTTTGACCTCGGACCCCGCACAGCATGCCGTTTTTTACCACCTGGGAGTCCCCATGCTGGGAAAAATGCCCCGCATAGCATAGGTCGAATTGCTCCGCTTTGGGACCCGTTAGCTGGGCCGCGAAACCCTCCAACCGTAACCCTTTGCCTCGGGTGCCGACGTATTGTCCCTCCCCCACCCACGGCGTATCGCCCACATTTTCTACGTGACCCATATAGCGGATCCCGAGCCCTGCCATTCGGGGGGCAAAGCTGATTTGGAATCCCTCTAGGCGGCGGGATTCTCCCTGGGTGCCGGCCATCTCGCTGTCGCTAAATTTGCGATCGCCAATCCCTTCAATGTGGACCAGCAACTCTAGTCCGACTACCGATACTAGATCCGCCGGTGGCGTTGCTCCATAAATGCGATCGTTGCTGATCAGCTGTGGTGCCTGGGTTTGATTGCCTTGGGTGAGCTGGGCAGATGGCTGGGCTAGAGATTCTAGAAAGGCTTCCAGCTCCCGCACGGACACCAGGTTCATCGGGATGGCGCTTTCATTGATGTTGCTCGCTCGGGCTAGGGCGATCGCCTGTTTCTGTAGGCTCTCAAACTGCTGGCGGTAGGTTGCCACCTCTTCCACCAACCCCACCGTGGGCGGCGTCCCCAGATTCTGCAATTCTCCCGCCGCCAACGCCAACCGAGTTCCCAACGCGGTGTACTGGGCTGCTAGTGCCTGTAATTGCTGGGTTAACTCATTTACGGTGGCCATGGACTCTATCCTTAATATCTACAGGGGAATGCCAACGACTGCTCCATCTGCTTCCTCAGTATCAAAGCAGCACCAAAGCAGCAGTCTTGGGACATCACACCTGTACAAAGATACTATTGGGCGGACCCAATGCGTACCCGGCGCTGGCCACTGGCGTGCCTTTAATACAGGAGGCTCACCACATAGCGGGCAGA
>JBCCTE010000225.1:0-5672 GCA_039198915.1 Cyanobacteria bacterium P01_D01_bin.73
CCCGTCGGATCCTAGGGTGCCGTCGGCGATCACTTCATCATTGGCGATGCTGCTGGAAGCCGGGTTGGCAGCTTGGGCTTTAAGCAACAGTGGAGAATCCGGCGCGCCAAGGGGAATTTCGAAAGGGGTGATCGCTGTTTGAATAACTTGGTCTGCGGCTGGCTTCAAATCGAGGGATCCTGCCGCTGCGTCTTGTAGTGTTACTGCTTCTTGGCAACCAACGAGGACGCTCAACCCAGCCCAACCCGTTAGCAACGCCGCGATTTTTACCCATCGCTGAGGTTGAATTAACTTCGCCCCTTTGCACTGACGTTTGTCCATTTCTTCTGCGCTCCCTAACGATTGATTACGACCGCTTTACGTGATTGGCGTTACTTTATGGTTCGGGACAAGGTGGGATTAACCCGGAATTTGAGCGGGCTTTAATGGGACAGCAGGTTTACCTCGGGAGGCGATCGTGGGAGACTCCAGTGCGACGTTGAGTAGTGCCAATGAGCAGTCCCCTGGCGGTATGGGAGCGACAGGCACAGCGAAAAATAGCGGCTGGTCCCATCGCCATATTCTGTCTCTTGATCGCTTTTCGGTTCAGGATTTCAACACGGTTTTGCAGGCGGCAGCGAGTTTTCAGGAGGTGCTGTCCCGCCGAACCAAAAAAGTGCCGGCGCTTCAGGGGCAGTTGGTGACCCACTTGTTTTTTGAGCCATCTACGCGAACCCGCAGCAGCTTTGAGCTGGCAGCAAAGCGGTTGTCGGCGGATGTGCTGAATTTTTCTCCCGGTACGTCGTCCCTAACGAAGGGGGAAACCATCCTGGATACGGCGAAAACCTACCTGGCGATGGGCACCAATATTATGGTGATTCGCCACAAGCAGACGGGGGTGCCCCAGGCGATCGCCGCAGAAATGGATCGGTTGGAAACGGGAGTGCGCATTTTAAATGCGGGTGATGGGCAGCATGCTCACCCGTCCCAGGCGCTGCTAGATTTGTATACTCTGTGTTCGGTGGTGGACGGCGAGAATCCTCGGACGGAGAGTTTGCGGGGCAAGAAAATCGCCATCGTAGGGGATATCCTGCATTCGCGGGTGGCGCGATCAAATTTATGGAGTTTGGTGACCAGTGGGGCAGAGGTTCATTTGGCGGGACCGCCGACGCTGGTGCCTCGGGATTTCGAGGAGTTCTTGGGGAGCGATCGCCTAATTCCGGTTCACTGGCAGATTGAAGAGGCGCTGAAGGATACGGATTTTGTAATGACGCTGCGGCTGCAAAAGGAGCGGATGGGGCAGTTTTTGTTGCCGAGCCTGCGAGAATATCATCGGCAGTTTGGCATCACTCGCAATCGCCTGAAATTATGCAAGCCGGGTGTCAAAATTTTGCACCCGGGACCGACCAATCGCGGCGTCGAGCTGGACTCAGATATTATGGATGACCCGAGCTTAAGCTTGGTTTCGCGCCAGGTGACTAGCGGGATTGCCGTTCGGATGGCACTGCTATACCTGGTGGGCAGTGGTAAAGGCTTGGGAAGTTAGAACAGTCTTAGGCGGAGAGAAAAGGCGGATTAAACAAAGGCGGCTTGAACAACGGAAGCTCATAAGCAATAGGAAGCGATGGGGGCATGGCAATTTATTTTTTTTGGGGGGCGGATGATTTTGCAATGGGGCGGGCGATCGCCACACTGCAATCTGAAACCCTAGACGACGCCTGGGCTAGCTTTAACCTGGATAAAATCCCCACCACCGCAGAGGAACCCATTGCCCAAGCTCTGTCTCAAGCCCTGACTCCTCCCTTCGGCAGCGGTCAGCGGCTGGTGTGGCTAGTGGACACTACCCTTGCCCAGCGCTGTTCCCAGGACACCCTGGAAGCCCTCGGTCAAACCCTGCCCAAAATCCCCGATACCACGGTGCTGCTGTTGACCAGCAAAAGCAAGCCCGACGGTCGCATTAAATCAACAAAACTGCTGCAAAAGCACGCTCAGATTCGCGAATTTTCCCCCGTCCCCTTTTGGAAAACCGATGCCCTAGTAAAAACCGCCAAACAGGCCGCTGCCGAAATGGGCATCAAACTAACACCGGACGCCGCAGAGTCCCTTGCCCTCGCCGTTGGCAATCAGACCCGACAGCTCTACGGCGAACTAGAAAAAATCAAGCTATTTACCAGCGCCACTCCCAACGAGCCCGTTCCAGCCGCCACCGTCAACGCCCTTGTTTCCACCTCCACCCAAACCAGCCTCGCCCTTGCCGACGCTATTCGCCAGGGCAAAACCGCCGACGCCCTGGGCATTATCGCCGAGCTAGTTGCCCGCAACGAATCCCCGCTCCGCATCGTTGCCGCCCTGGTATCGCAATTCCGCAACTGGCTGTGGATTAAGGCGATGGTGCAGAGCGGTGAACGGGATGATCGGGCGATCGCTAAAGCCGCTGAAATCGGCAATCCAAAGCGCCTGTTTTATATCAAGCGTGACATTCAGCCCCTGTCCCTCGACGCCCTGGAAGCAGCGATGGGCATCCTGTTAGAACTGGAATTTACGCTGAAGCGCGGCGGCAATCCCCTAGAGAGCCTACAAACTAAGGCAATAGAGCTTTGCGAAGTATGCGGCGATCGCGAAAAACGTTCTTCCCGCTGAGGTGCGCAATGCAATTGACAATGTCCTTCGGTCAAAAATAGGCAAATAAAGCACTGGCAGCGAGGAAATTAAAACATTTTTATCAACAAGATGCCCTCCATCTGGAAGATAAAGAGTAAAGTAAGGGCTACGCTTCCTCGTTACTGGGCTGGCTTAAAAAGGAGCTCTACGGCAAATAAATAAGTATGGCTAACGTATCAAAGAAAATTTGTTTGGTAGGAGATTTTGGAGTTGGAAAAACCAGTCTTATTCGCCGTTTCGTAGATCGGCAATTTGATGATCGCTATCTATCTACGGTGGGCGTTAAGATATCTCGCAAATTAGTTGAACTTGACCCATCCTTGCCGGACATTGCCACTACGGAAGTACAGCTTTTAATTTGGGATTTAGAAGGCCGAAATAAATTTAAGGCGATCGTTCCTAGCTACCTTCAAGGGGCAAGAGGAGCTATTTTAGTTGCGGATGTCAGTCGCCCTGGAACCCTGAATTCGCTGGAAGAACATCTAGATCAGTTCTGCACAATCAATCCAAAAAGTAAGGTAATGATCGCTTTAAATAAAGCAGATTTACTCAGTGAGGGATTGCCGATTGACACTGCTCCCTTAAAGGCTGTTGATGAGCATTCTCAGGTTGTAAAGCGTTACTTTACCTCAGCAAAAACCGGTGATCAGGTAGACGATATCTTTGTACGGCTGACGTACCAAATGTTGCGTTCCTAGAATTCAGAATCAACAAATAGTGAGCCAAGTCCGTGTAGGTTCAACGATTACTAACTCATCTCCAACATGCGCTGAATTGGTTTGAGGGCAGCAGCACAGACATCGGGGCTCAAGGTAACTTCCGGGCGTCGGTACTTCAGGGCTAAATAGAGTTTTTCAGTGGTATTAAGGCGCATGTGGGGGCACTCGTTGCAGGCGCAGTTGCTGGTGGGCGGCGCGGGAATGTAGTTTTTCTCGGGGGCTGCCTTTTGCATTTGGTGGATGATGCCGGGCTCGGTAGCGACGATGAACGTATCACGATCACTACCCTTGGCATGCTTCAACAGCGCAGTGGTGGAACCGATATAGTCAGCGTGGCGCAGGACCGGAGGTTCACACTCCGGGTGGGCGAGGATCGCGGCGTTAGGGTGCTGCACCTTGAGCTGCACTAGCTTTTTCTCTGAAAAAATCTCGTGGACCATGCAACTGCCGTCCCACATAATCAGGTCGCGCCCGGTTTGTTCGGCGACGTAGCGGCCGAGGTTGCGGTCGGGGGCAAAGATGATCGGGCGATCGCTGGGCAGTTGGTTAACGATGGAAACGGCGTTAGAGCTGGTGCAGATAACATCGCTGAGGGCTTTGATATCGGCGGTGCAATTGATGTAGGACACCACCAGAGCGTCGGGATATTGGGCTTTGAAGGCGGCAAATTCATCGGCGGGGCAGCTGTCGGCGAGGGAGCATCCGGCGTCGATATCCGGCAGCAGCACTTGCTTGTGGGGGTTGAGGATTTTCGCGGTTTCCGCCATAAAGTGCACCCCGGCGAACAGGATCACGTCAGCATCGGTTTGGGCTGCCTGTTGCGATAGCCCCAGGGAATCACCGAGATAGTCCGCTAAATCCTGGATTTCGGCTTCCTGATAGTAGTGGGCCAAAATTACGGCGTTCATTTCACGCTTCAGGTCGGCGATCGCAGCAAATAAATCCCGAGGCAGGGCATTGGTAGCGGGGGGAGCGTTTTTGGCAAGGACGGTTGCAAACACGGGCAAAGATCTGGGGGAAACGACAGGGTGGGAGAGTTCGGAACCTAAAACTTAAACACCAAGATTTTTTATGGTTCGGTAATTATAGTAGCTTTTACCAAAATAGGGATGGGAAACGCAAAAAATCAGTTTTTTGATGGTGCAACTGCTAAACCGATGGACCATAGAATAGTCACTAACGGTGTGAATTTAAGGGGCGATAGGGATTTCGCAAGATGGCGATCATGGGACATTGTCACGGTCCTTTTCTGCCCGTTTTTGTGGGCATAGGCTTGGAAAAAGCTCCTAAAAATTTTGGGATCAGGCGCGGGATTAGAGAGCGCATTGGGCACGAAATCAGTTATGCAATATCCGTTTCTAGTGGAGGAAATTCAGGCGGCACGATCGCTCAAAACCGATGCGCTGTTGCAGGAGCGACCGGCTGCTCAGGGGATCACCATTGATGGCGAAACATCAATGGATTTGGATGATGCCTTTTGGGTGGTGCCCCAGGGGGATGGGGCGATCGCTTACTTATATGTGGCGGATCCCACGGCGGCGATCGCCCAGGATTCGGTGCTGGACACCATGGTGCGGCGGCGGATTACATCGCGCTATTTTCCCTGGGGCGTGGAGCCGATGTTGCCCACGGATTTATCCCACGGCAGTTTGTCCCTGTTGCCGGGGCAGGCGCGACCGGCGCTGGAGTTGGCGATCGCTCTAGACAGCAAGGCGGCGGTACAGTCGGTGGGCTGGCGATTTGTGCGCTTTTCCAATCTGCGACAGCTCAGCTATGCCAAAGCGGATCGGGTGTTGGATCGTCCGGAGGATCCGCTGTTTACGCAGCTTTCCTACGGGCAGATTTGGGCGAAAAAGTTGGCGGTGCGGCGGCGAGATCAAGGGGCGATCGGGGCGATGGTGGTGGGCGGTGTTTATTACGACGAGGAGGGACGGGCAAGCACTCAGCCGTTGCGATCGCAGATGTTGATTGCGGAGCTGGCGATTTTGGCGAACGTAACGGTGGCGAATTTGCTGCGGGAGTCGGGCTATCCAGCGATGTATCGCAATCACGGGGCGCGGCGCTGGGCGGGATCGACGGCGGAGTTGGTGGCAAAGCTGACGACTGGCGACCCGGACGAGGCGGAGGCGCTGCGCAATGAGCTGTCCCATGATTTGGGGAAGGCGCAGTATGCCGCGACGGCGGAGGGACACTTTGCCCTGGCGGAGTCTGCCTATTGTCACAGCACATCACCGTTGCGGCGGCTGACGGATTTTATTAACCATCGGGTGCTCCATGCGATCGCCCAAAAGCAACCACCACCCTACAGTGCCG
>JBCCTE010000226.1:0-5612 GCA_039198915.1 Cyanobacteria bacterium P01_D01_bin.73
TGGCCGTCCTCGAAGGCTTGGCGAAATAGAACCTGTAGGGCAGGGTCGAGGTTGGCGAAGGGGGGGGCGATGGGCTTGGGTTTGTAGGGCGATCGCCGGCGACCATAGGGAAAGTGTCCGGCAATGATCCGCTGGTTTTTCAGCGGCGGATCGCCTCGCCCCGTGTAAACCCCGTCAAAGGGATGGGTGCCCTCCATCAGCAGTTGGAAGACCAACACCGCCAAGCCAAAGGCATCGTGGACCGGCGTGCGATTGATGCTGTTTAAATTTTTGCCGTGCAGCTCCGGCGGCGTAAATTCTGGCTTACCCACCCCACAGCGGTAGGTGCGATCGCCATCAGGTACCTGGAATGAGTCCGTATCCACCAGGGTGACCAGGGTGCTGGAGGACGCCAGAATATTGGACTCGTTAACGTCGCCGATGACGTAGCCGCGATCGTGAATGGCATGGAAAATCGCCGCCAAATTCCGCGCCATTCGCAGCAGGTAATGGTAAGTAAATCCTACGATTTCTTCCCGGCGAGTTTTCGGCGTATAGAAATGATGCAGCGGTCGCACCTGGTCTACGCGGGGCATCAGAAAGCCCACGACCTGCTCCGGATGATTCGGCAGCCCCACCAAGTCCGTTGGCCAGGCGATCGAAGCAGTGTCCCCGCCTGGATCAACCGGCGGATTGTTCAGCATTGCCTGCAACTTCAGCAGCTGATTCGGCTGGCGCTTGTGGGGATGATAAATCTTGGCCACCAGGCGCTCATCTTCCAACACCCGGTAGATTTTGCCCTCGCCGCCGCCTTTGCCAGAGTCCTGCAAGGTGAGCGATCGCCCGGAACGGAACCCGCGCACCTGCCATTTTGTTTTCCCTTTCGCCGCCACTGCTTCCTTACTGTGTCTTTGCCGTATCCCTAAGCCCACCTACAATCCTACGCCTTAAGTTTCCCCCAGTAGAAACCCTCAAAAGTGTCTCAAAAATACGCCTCAAAGAGCAAAGAAAGGGTAGAGAAATTGGCGTCAGAACCCCTCGCAAAAATTCATTTATTCTGATCTATTTAATCTCAGCTTATGCAACGAATTAAGTCTATTTGCCTATCGACAAAGATTCTCTTTTATTCAAGTAAACATAAGGGGAGGTTATACTTATACAAAAGCAAAGAAAAAGTAAAACAAGCCTATAAAAAAAGATACGGCGCAACAATTGAAGGGGCGCAATAATATCGAGGGCAGCGCCTAGGCTACTGCGATCATCGGGGGCAAAATCATAAGCCTGGATGGCGATCGCTCTGCTGGTCTAGCACTTTGCCTTGCTGGCACCCGCCCGGCTGGCTTCTACTATACCCGCATGGATCAGAGCTCTTCCAGCTTGTATCTGGCGATCATCCCCAACTTCCAGGCTGTGTCACTCCCTGGGCACACCGCTCACCATTTAGGAAACGGTCCATGGCTATTTATTTTTACAAAGAGAATCAAGCCTACGGGTGTTTCTCCAACTTCTCCCCCCATCGGGTTTATCTCCAGGGATACAGTTGGCCCACCTCTGAGCACTTTTACCAAGCTCAAAAGTTTGTTAATTCTGATGATGAAGCCTTAGTCTCAATTATTCGTCAGGCTTCTACACCAACGGAAGCGGCGGCGATCGGTCGGGATCCCCAGAACCACGTTCGGGAGGATTGGGAGCAGGTGAAGCAAAGGGTGATGCGTGAAGCGGTGATGGATAAATTTCAGCGCCATCGCCCCATTCGGGAAGTGTTGCTGGAAACCGGTGATGAGCGACTCATTGAAGACTCGCCGGTTGATTATTACTGGGGTTGTGGCGCTAAAGGGGATGGGCAGAACCATCTGGGGCGGATTCTTATGGCTGTTCGAATGGAACTGAGACAGCGTTCAGTGCCGACTCTGAGTTTTGCAGCGTCTCTGCCCCTGGTGCTGGATTAATTGAGTTGCGCTTCGCTGACTTTTTCGCTGATTTTAAGGAGGGCATCATCGTCGGCTCTGCTCCGATGCGCTCATTAAGCCAATAGGTTTTCATTTCGCCGCGCCCTTTAATAGGAATAGTTCCTCGCTCTTCAAAGGCATAGCGCTCCCCTAAAACTTGATAAACCACGTCGGTAGTGTGGATTCGTCCTTCGCTGCCGTGGGATTCCATCCGGCTGGCGATATTCACCGTATCGCCCCACAGATCGTAGATAAACTTACGCAGACCGATCACTCCCGCCACAACGGGACCGTGGTGAATACCAATGCGTAGCTTTAGGTCAAGGTTTAGCTCGCTGTTGATTTCCTCCAGGGTGTCCAGCATGGATAGGGCCATCTCTGCGATCGCCATTACGCCGCAGCTGCTGTGGGTCAGGGGGACACCGCCGACGATCATGTAGGCATCGCCGATGGTTTTGATTTTTTCTAGATCGTATTGGTCGGCAAGCTGGTCAAAACGCGAAAAAACCAGGTTTAAAATTTCCACCAATCGCCCCGGCGGCAGCTCCGCAGCCAAAGTCGTAAAGCCGACCAGATCTGCAAACAGCACCGTGGCGTCTTCAAAGCGTTCTGCAATGGACCGCTCTCCTTGCTTTAAGCGCTCGGCGATCGCCTCCGGCAAGATATTGCGCAGCAGCTCATCGGACTGCTGCTCCGCCTGGCGACGACTGGCAATTTCCTGGTGAATCTTTTGGTACATGGTGTTAAATGCCCGCTGCACATCTCCAAGCTCATCGTTGCGATCAGTCGAACAGCACAGGGCATTAGGCGCTTTTTCAGGATTAGCCAGGCTGGTTGCCACCTTTTCTAAGTCCCGCCGCAGCGTTAGTACCGGCCCCACCGTGGTCCAGTACACCACCACCATGGTCACCCCGGTCACAAAGACGGAAATGATTAGCACCAGTCCAGCGATGCGCGCCGCAAACCAGCGTAGAGACTTTTGCGATCGCGTGAAATCATGGCGCATCACCACGATATAGGGCTGATCCTCTGCGCTAGGCCAAGCAATATCTAAGCGGGACCAGCCGGAAGATAGTTCGTAGATGAAGCGGCGATCGCCCTCCTGGACTTGGTCTGAGGGCTGCTTTGACGCCCATTCCGGCTGCCATGTCAAAGACGGTGCCTCGCCCAAAGAACCCAATACCTGCCCATCCAAGCTGTAAATCTTGATGCCCAATAAATTGGGATTCGCCTCCAGATTTTCCTCTAGCTTCACCACAATTTCTGGATCACCCTGCATCCTCTCTACCTCATCCATCGCCTCCTCTCCGTCCTCGCCGATACCCAGGGCATCCATTGCGGTTTCGGAGAGTTCTGCGACCTGGTCGATGCGCTCCTGCTTTTCTCCCCAAAATGAAGGAACAAAAATGCCCAGCTCAACAAGGACGATGCTGGTAAAAACACCGATCGCAATTTTTTTGGAGAGCTTTGCCCGCCAGATACCGACCATAGAACTCAAGGAACGAGAGTATGTCATAGAGCGAGTGAGGCGTTAGACAAGGGACGGATGTGGGTTGCTGATGTAGGTAACGGTAGAGCAAGGCGGCAGAGCGCGAGGGGCAATGCCAGGATAGACAGCATCGTGAAAGCGGTTAATGGATCAGCGGCATTACTCTCACGTAGAGCATTCAAATCTGCTTTACTTGACCGTCCTCTTTCCTATCATCCTAGACCGTTCCTTATCCAGTCTTCGTTAGCTGGGGTGTAAAAACCGCATAATTGTGAACTGTAATGAAGCACAGTTGCATCTGTTTCCTTGAATCCTCCTTAATTCACAGCATCAAGCTCCGCGATTTCCCAACCCAACGAAACTTTAAGGTTTTTGCTGCGTTACTGTTGCTGCACCGTATCCTAAGCCTGGCAATTCCCTAGTCCCCTCAAAAAGTATCCCCAGACAATCAAGCCGCGCACTTTACATGCCGGCTTGATTGCCCGGGGAAATGGTCTAGCAATACGTCTTTAAAGCCTTCTTAGGAACTGTTTTGTTAGCTCAGTTTCTACGGCTTTTTTCCTAAACCTTTTCGTAGCGCACGTTGATATTGACACTCTCTGGAGACAGTACCGTGGCCTGAATTACTAGCGACAGCTGAGGAGCATCGGCCCCTAGTGCGAAGCCATCAGGGGGTAGAAAAACAATGCTGAAGCCCCAGTCACCGCTAACGGTGTTGATAGTTCGTTCGGTGTAGCCTTCTTTAACCAGATTTTCACGGTAGAACTCCAGCAGGCTGTTGCTGTCGTTTGAGGCGATTTGGAAATTAAGGGCTTTCTGGTCGTAGGAGTTGGGGCTGTTGATTGTTGGAATGGGGTTAGGAGTCCCGGCGGGATGGGGCAGCGACTGTAGCGCTTCCACTACGCCCTTTGGTGTGGCTTTGCTTGCGGTTTCTGGCGCAGCTTCCGGTGTGGCTTTTGGTGTGACCTCACTGGCGACTGTTGCTTGGGGCGTTGGCTTGGTTGCGTTTGGCTGGGGGGCGATCGCCTCAGCGCAGGAAGCCAGGAGTAACGTCGCCAGCGGAGTCAGGAGCGCCCAGCGGCGTAGGTTACCCAAGAGAGTTGTATGAGCCATGGTAATCAACGGTATTTAGCATTAATTGGTGTTTATGTTTAAACACACGCTTCTCGCTGATTTTTGCCACTTGTGCCAGCTAAATCTTTGGCGATCGCCCGCCTATTATCAAAAGCCGCCCTTTTAAGTTCTCGCGACGCTTAGGTAAGTTCCCTAGTAGGGTTTACACTTGCCGGAACGAATTAAGCCAATACGCCGAGCGATCGCCCCTTCGTAGGATTTAAATGGTCCCCAGATTCGGCAGGACGACGTCCCTTTTGATTCCGGCTGCTGCTGCCCTTCAAGTACAGACATCACATCGCAGCACCCATCTTCAAGGGCAACGATATACCAATCCTTTTCGCTCAGTTCTTGATAGTAACTAGGCTCGTTTTTCCCTTCTAGACGCCTTCTCCTATCGTTAAATTCCTGGATTCCTTCATACTCCTTGCCCATAGTGCTGACTAATTTTTGGCGTTGCCCTAATTACCACCATTGAATCATGAGTACCAACAGGTATGGCGATCGCAACTCAGCAGCAGTTGATGGAAGCGCGGTTGGCGATCGCCGCGAATATTTGGGAAACCCAGTTCTGTCCGGGAACGTAATCAACTGGAATTGGCCAAAAGGAAGAGACCTACTGACTAATAAGTTTGTTCAACTCTGCCAATGCGCGAGCATACTGTGGGTCGTCCGCTGTGCCGATGCGATCGCGATTGTCCACCAAAAACTCCTGTTGCTCCTCCGACATTTCCACCACAATGTCCGGCTCGATCCCCAACTTGTTAATATCACGACCACTCGGTGTCAAATACTTAGCCACGGTTACCGCTAAGCCCGAACCGTCACCCAAATGACGCACCGACTGAACTAGCCCCTTACCGAACGTCTTGGTACCCACCAAAACCGCGCGGTCTAGGTCCTGAAGCGCACCCGACAAAATTTCACTCGCACTGGCGGAGCCGCCATCTACCAGGACCACCAGCGGTCGATCAGTGAGCGGCTTGCCCTTCGCCACCTGACGGTCCACCTCTCCCTGCCGATTAACCGTCGATACAATCGTGCCCTCGCTTACCCACATGCGAGCAATTTCAATACTGGAA
>JBCCTE010000227.1:0-5612 GCA_039198915.1 Cyanobacteria bacterium P01_D01_bin.73
AGTGGTCCCCTCAGCCGCTGGTCTCGGGCAACATCCACTGCCAGACGATAGACGCCAGCCTTATCCGCCGTGGTTTCGGCAAGGGTTTCACCGTCTGGTCCCCAAATTCTGACTAGGTAGGTACCCGCTCCAATATCAATTCCCATAGTTCGACCGGTGGGATTATCGAGCAGGTGGAACGCTCCAACCGCCTCATCCATCACCATTACTGAGGTGATATTAACGGCGTGCACCTTGCCATTGCGGGTAAAGCTAAACACCCCAGTCAGGCGTTCCTTCAGGGTTTCAGCGACCTGGGCATGACTGTGATGGAGAATCACCAAGTCAATTTCATCGCCCTCGATAACGGGCATGGTCGCCGCTAGAAACACTTCAGCCACAGCGGTTTTATCGCTAGAAACGACAGCACGATAACCGCTGTATTCAGTAGCCTTACGTCCCACATGGAACCGGCGTTTTCCTAGCCCTATCAAAGGACTACCAGCGGAAACCTTAAGGGCACTTTGCCCTGGCTTTAGCTCAACAAACAGGCTGCGAATGGTGATGAATTCTTTGCCGTCGTAGGTCGTGCATTGGTAATTACCCAGGTCCAGAACGACCAGGGTCGGTTGTTTTTTGGCAGGCGGCGGCTTGGGTGCCGCTATCGCAGCCCTCTTAGATACAGTCATTGGCGTTATTTGAAAGCTTTAGGTGTTGACAGTCGTTTACAGGGGTATCGCCGGTAGTACTTCTGTTGCAGGGACCGGAATCAATACGTTGCCTGGGGACTATCTCTAGCGAAACAGCAGTGTTTATAGGGGTTTGCGGCTACTTGGGTCTTGTTCAGAGGCAGCAATCACAGCCCTGGATAGCTGTCTGCAACTGTAGACAGTATAGCACCTGTGCAACTCCTAAGATACACAGGTGTACTTGTGGTATAGTTGATTTGTCGGTTTTGAGTCTCCTCTCTTGTCCCTCCCTGCAACCCCAAAGTTGCGTGCGAGTATAGGTATGTAGCGTTGGTGTACGACGGGGACTATATGGGAGATTTAGCGGCTGGCAGCATTCCTTTGGCAGATCATGATGAGGACTGGGTTCGAGTTGCGGCCAGTGTCAAAGGGATGTCCATGAGGGCTTATATCGGGAACGCCGTTGGCGGCACAATATCGAGCGAAAAACCAGTCCTTGAGTCTTTGGTTCGATATGCAGCTCAAAAACATGGGTTGACGTTCGACGAGGCTTTCCACCGACTTAGGACCAAGAAGTCAGGCGACAAAAAGCCCCTGGGAGAGCCATTGCCCGACTTCCCTGTCGTGCCTGAAATGGAGGAAAAGTTAAATGGTTTAGCAAAAAAATAGGGAGCCGATGGATGTGTGGTTTGGCTCCCGTCCAATGTTCATTAGTTGGAATTCTTCAGCGATCGCGATGCTGCGGCGTTGCGATCAGCCCCTGGAATAGAACATAGAGGAGCCGACATGGAAACTAACGATTTTTTGCCATTGATTCAGGCAATAAACCGACATCTCGACGAGTATCTGCAAGGCTTTGACCCAAACTACGCAACGGGACCAGAATTAGAAGCCTACTTAGAACTTGTTGACGTGTGCAAAGACATTGCCAGCTTTGACGACGGCAATATAGAGCACCGTCTCGATGGTGGAGGCACTTGCATGTTAGGCGGGGTAGGCCCATCGCGAGGGCGCACTGTGTATGTCGGATTTAGCCCCATGCGAGCGATTGGGACGGTCTACCCTGAGCGAACCGGAACCAGTGCAGTCTTTTGCCTTAGTACCGAGAATCGGCAGCATGGCCCCGTGCAAGGAGCCAATGATTTTGGGACGTGCCACGAAGCCCTGGAATGGCTCGTCGCTCGAGACCGCAAATCACCGCAACCAGCCGGTGTAATCACAATTTAAGCGTTCCAGCGAGCGTCACCTATTACAAACGATTGTTACCGCTATCCTGCCAGCGGACAATCACAACGCAATGGCGTTAAGCGGGGCACTTATTGCACCCGAAAAAAACTTCCATCCCAATTCACTTACCCCCCACCTATCCAAAAGAGGGTAAATATGAACCATACTTGTTGTACTAAGCGAATTCTAGACAGGTAGACGGAGGCAACCGTCACACCTGTCTTTGACTCTCCGTTGGCGTTTGCCAACTAAGCGTCGGTGGATTTTCTAAAGAAAATTGGAATCACGTACCAAATCTAAGTAAATCCACCCAAATTCTCGCACTAATCAGCGACTTTTGGGAGTGTCCGTTATGGATGCAAGAGCTTTATCTCGGCAAATGCCAGGGATTTATCAACGTCTCACCAGGCTGGAGCGCATCTTGTCCTTGGTTTTGGCGGAACAGAAATACATTCGAGGGGAGATTCGGCGGCTGAATACGCAGGAACCGCAGCCACCGGAAGCGATCGATGATTGCTTGGAAGCCCTGGGCTTTCCCCTCGACAAATTTTCCAAAGAAGCACCGCCAGCATCTGGTCCTAGCCCTTTGCCTGACATCCCATTGGCAGGTTTGGGGGTGGATTCGACGCCGGCGGCTCGGCAGAGCACAGAATTTCTGCCCTTTGTCCCCGATTCGATGGGGTAGCGGCTTAGCGTTCCCAGCGCCAAGCCTCAGATTTTCCTTGTCCGTTAATACGCAAACACCCCGGCGATCGTCGAGGTGATTTGAGCTGTCTTATCAGACTCAACCATGATTATACCTAAGTTCCTCTGGAGCTGTTGGACGTTTCTATGGCTGCTCTTAGCGGAGCGCCCCTATTCTGTCCAATGGCGTTTCCCCTTTAGCTTGAAGTTCGTTGGTTGTAGCTATTGCCGCATCGGCGACCTTATTGCGGTGAGGCTGTCGATTGGCCACTTTCTTTCGGCGGATCTAATGATTCGTACGCCATGGATTGTGATGTACGACTCGCGCGAAGTTAACCGGCTTGCCCAATACTCTGGACTCCCGATTGAAAAGGAGGCAAGTCGATGACTGTTAATCTTTTCGATTTACGCAATCGCATTGCGGAGGCGGAAAATCGCGTCGTTTGGATCTCTATGGAAGTTCCGGATACTCCTGTCCTCCCATCCGTTTACGCAAAGCTGGGAGTCCGAGCGGTTGATTTATCCACCCCCGTCCCCCCTAACGCTCTAGTTTTTTTAATGCCAGTCGCTGCCGAATGCTACGGCGATTGGGCTATTCATTTCGAGCTACGTGGCAGCTACCGCGAGTCTTTCGACCTTGAGAGTGGCGTTGAGGTTTTGAATTCCTGTATGAGCGATCGCTTTGGGCTATCCCACATCCCCACGGGGCTGTTGGTGCAGGATTATTCCTCGTTGCTGGAGGCGCGGCTAGCTGCTTTTCATGTTGAGAAATCTGGCATAGGCGAATTGGTTAGGCAGTTTGGCGTGCGCTTTTCGGAGCGTCCCGAAGGAAAAAGCGAGATTGCGCGTTTTTTGGAGGCCACCAAGGTATTCGATTCCCCGTTTGGTGGTGATTTTCGGCAGGAAAGCCTTGGAGGAAAAGAGTCATGAGTTTCGATATTTTGAGCTTCCGCGATCGCCTAGAGGTCGTTAAAGAGGACCGCTCACAAATTGTCTGTAAGTGCCCGGTATGTGGGGGCACCAACCTCAAGATCGACCAGAAATCGGGCAAGTGGCAGTGCTGGGATTATCCCAATGATGAACAGCATAAACGGGCGATTCGAGATGCCATTAACCCTCCCACTAAGCCGGGCGATCGCACGGAGAAACCGCCCCGCATTGAAGCCCGTACCGAGTGGGTTTATAAGTGTGCGGATGGGAAACACCGCATTAAGGTCACCCGCATCGATATCGCTGGCGGGAAGAAGAATTTTTATCAGTCCTACAAAGTCAAGAATCGCTGGACCAAAAGTAAGGACGTGGACCCAGCGACAAAGGACCATATCCGGTCCCAGGTTTTACCCCTGTATCACCAGGAAATCGTAGACAAGATGCCCAATCACCGGCACCTGTTTATCTGTGAGGGAGAAAAATCAGCCGACGCTTTCCGCAGTTTAGGGCTCTTGGCTACGACGGTTTTAAGCGCGAAGTGGACCGGCGTTAGGGATTATTCCGAGGTATTCCGGGGGCTCGAAGATCGCCTGGTGATTGTGCCTGACCGGGATAAATCAGGTGCTGCTTTTGCCATGGGAATTTACAGGAATTTCCCCCAATCTCGATGGCTCCATCCCTATCCCGACTCTCCCCTGTGGAGTGCCAAACTACCGCCTGACAAGGGCGTTGATATCGCTGATTGGATTGCTGATGGTGCCACCGCTGAGGATATTGAAGGAGCGATTATTGATTTGCCTAAGGTGGCGATCGCCAACTACGACCAAGAAGTCCCAGCCCCAGCCCCAGCAATCCCCCCAGGCACTGAAAAATTCCACACGGAAGGGCTAACCCAACAAATCCACCGCATTATTGACCGTGAGCTGGATGAGGGTGATGCTTGCGCCGCGTTGATTGAATTGAGCGATCGCACCGGCAAACCTTTGAGCGTCCTCAAGCAGCTCCATAAGTCATGCTTAGCCCAGCGGCGGCGCGATGAAGCGTTACAGGAAGGGGCATCGGGACTAAAAACACTGGTTCGCTATGCCAAGAATGATATTCCTCTCCACTCAATCCTCCCGGCTCCCCTGGCGAATGCATTGTTGACTAAGGCTGATAGCGATCGCGTCGATCCAGTGCGATTAATTTCTAACCTTTTGCCCGCAATCAGCACTTTGCTGGGAGGGCGAACTAGCATCATTGCCAAACGCGGCGGTAAGCCCCAGGACAACTGGGTGGAATATCCCATTTTCTGGACCTGTGACTGCAGTCCCCCGTCGTCGGGCAAGTCCGCCTCCCAGCGAGCTATATTTGCTCCCCTGCAAGAAAGGCAAAAGGCTGCCGACGCCAAACATCAAGCTCAATTAGATGCCCTGGAGCAAGCGGTTGAAGAGTGGATGCGTATGTCGGCTGAGGATAAGGACCAATATCGAGGCACTAATCGCGACCCGTCGATGCTGGAGCACGACTTGCAGGAAAAGGTGTTGCTGATTGAGGTGGGGCAGATTGAGGCTGTTTTAAAGCTAATGGGGAAACTCACCCCCAAGGCGGGTCTGGTTTGGCTGCGTGATGAGTTGGTGGGGCTGTTCAAGTCCATGGACCAGTACAAGTCAGGGGGGAAAGGCGAAGGGTTACAAATCCTGCTTACCGCCTGGAATGGTCCGCTGTTTACTCGCATTCGACGCGCAGCCCAGGGCGAAAGTTTTAACTTGGGTGGGCAAACTCTAAATATTTGCGGTGGCATCCAGCCCGATGTGGCTCGCAAGTTGTTTGCGTTGCAGGATGACCCCGATGGACTGCTGTCTCGTATCCTGCCCTGCGTCCCGAAAATCCCCGACGATTTCGCTCAATGGTCTGATGTGGGCGTGGATCTCTACCGGTATCTGGACCAGGTCTTTGAAGCGCTTGAAGGTATAGCAAAGGAAGAGTTCCACTTCTCCGCGGCGGCGGAGACGATGTGGCGACGGCGCTGGGAACTGCTGAAGCAGGGGTACGTTAAAAACCTCGAAAATAACCCTAGCTTTGCGTATTTCCTCGGCAAACAGTGCTCCTATGTTCCCCGAT
>JBCCTE010000228.1:0-5609 GCA_039198915.1 Cyanobacteria bacterium P01_D01_bin.73
ACTGATTAAGCCTTACTGATTAAGCCTTACTGATTAAGTCTTACTGACCGATTCCACTTCCCGTTTACCGGCTGCTATGACTGCATCTTCCGCTCAATTTTCTGAATCAGGACGCCCCAAGTCCAATGACTGGCGATTGTTCCTGGTGCTGTTACCCTACACCCGGCGCTATCTTCGTACCCTGGCGATCGCCCTATCGTTATTGGTTCCCCTGGCGATCGCTGCTGCGCTCCAGCCCATTCTGGTGGGCCAAGCGGTTTCCATTATTCGCAACGAGCCCAGCACCTTCGAGATGTTCAAAGGGCTATCGTTGCAGGCGGGACTCAATGCCGTCGCTTGGGTTTTGTTGGGCACCGTGATGGTTCGCCTCACCCTCCAGGGCATCCAGGGCTATCTGGTGCAGGAAGTGGGGCAAAAAATCACGGCCGATATTCGTCAGGATCTGTTTCGCCATGTGATGGCCCTGGCGATGGGATTTTTTGATCGCACCCCCGTGGGACGGCTCATTACCCGTCTCACCAGCGATGTGGATGCCCTAGGGGAAGTCTTTTCCACGGGGGCGGTGGGGATTATCAGCGACCTGTTTTCCATCGGGTTGCTGGTGGTGGTGATGTTTTATCGGCAATGGCAGTTGGCGCTACTGCTGCTGTGTTTGCTGGTGCCCGTCACAGCGCTGATTATTTTCTTCCAATATCGATTCCGCAAAGCCAACTATCGGGTGCGGGAAAAGCTGTCGGACCTCAATGCCAAACTCCAGGAGAATTTGGTGGGGGTCAATATTGTTCAGTTATTTGGTCGGGAAACCTTAAACGCCAAGCAGTTCCGGAAAACCAATCGTCAATATGTCAAAGCCGTTGACGACACAATTTTCTATGATTCGGCGGTATCGGCGACCCTGGAATGGATTTCTTTGGTGGCGATCGCCGGGGTGCTTTGGTTTGGCGGCGTGATGATTTTAAATGATGCGCTGACCTTTGGAATCTTGGCAGAATTTATTATTTTTGCCCAGCGTTTGTTTAACCCTTTGCGAGAATTTGCGGAGAAGTTTACGGCGATTCAAGCAGGATTTACCGCCATTGAACGAATCAGCGGAATTTTGAATGAGCCCGTTGTTATTCAGGATCCAAAGGGCGATCGCTACAAGCGGGCATTGGAACAGGCAATACCATCCCAGCAGGGAGAAATTCGCTTTGAGAATGTGTCGTTGGCTTACAAGGATGACGACATGGTGCTGAAGGATTTAAACTTCATCATTCCGCCGGGACAAAAGGTTGCCTTTGTTGGACCAACGGGGGCAGGAAAGTCATCAATTATTCGCCTATTGTGTCGCCTTTACGAGGTGACTTCCGGACGAATTTTAATTGATGGCGTTGATATTCGTGACATGCCCCAGTCTGAATTGCGTCGTCATTTAGGCGTAATTTTACAGGATGGATTTATCTTTGCCGGAGACGTCAATAGCAATATCAGCCTTGGCGAAACCTACACCCAAGAGGAAATTGAATTAGCAGCCCAGCGCACCAATGTTGATGCATTTATTAGACATATGACTGATGGCTATAAAACCGAGCTGCGGGAGCGGGGATCCAATCTTTCGGCAGGACAAAAGCAGCTTTTAGCTTTCGCCCGAGTCGCTATTCGCAACCCTAAAGTTTTAATTTTAGACGAGGCAACGGCAAACCTAGACGTTGGCACTGAGTCATTAATTCAAGACGCCGTTGATGACTTAATGATGGCAAGAACGTCCATTATTATTGCCCATCGTCTATCTACTATTCGGAATGTTGATCGCATTTTAGTGCTGAATCGAGGGCGGCTAGTAGAGGATGGAAACCACGATGGTTTGATGGCAGAGGCGGGAATTTACTCGAATTTATATCGCCTGCAAATGTTGGGAAATTAGAGTGGAAATAAGCCATAAACATTAGCGTTAAAATTGGTTACTGTCGGCTGTAATCCTTTCTAAGGAATCACCCTAGCCACCAGAGCCAGAAGGGTAATGTTGCTAGTAAGCAGGGGGTGCTGAGGGCGATCGCCCCCGAGATAACCGGCCGCTCTAAATCGTATTCTTCTGCCAGAATTAGGCAGGAAAAAGCGCTTGGCATTCCAGCCATTAAGACAAGTCCTAGACGGGTCTGACTAGACACCGATAGCAGCGTTAGTATCCCTGCAATTGACAACGGCACCGCCAACATTTTGACGATTACTGGCAGAAAAGCGAGCTGTAACTGTCGCCAACGGGTAATCTCTGATAGACGAATTCCCATCAACGCAAAGGCGCAGGGAGCGGTCACTAACTTTGCCAGCGCGATCGGGTAGTTGGCAACCGTTGGTAACGCCAAATTTTGAGTCGAAAATCCCAGGACAAATGCCCATAGGGTAGGCACTAGGACAAGTCGCTTTAGCTGGGTTAGCCATTGGAGGCTGGCGCGATCGCCATAGCGGCTGGCCACCAGAACCCCCACACCGTAGGTCCCAACAGTGCTTTGGGTCACGACATACAGCGCAGGGATGCTGCCGTACTGGGGCTCCAACAACAACGGCACGATCGCCAGCCCTAGATAGCCAGCGTTACCTAACATCGACGTCAACAGCAGGCTGCCTTGAACAGGACGAGTTTCATGCCCAGCACTTTGGTCGCGTCGCCGCAGGGAAATGGCTAACAACGCAAGCTGCCCAAGACCAAGTCCCAGCAGCACTGCACCTAGAGAAAACACGGGGGCAATGCCCATTTCGGCGGAAAACTCTGTGCGCTGCGCCGAGGAAAAAATCAGCAGCGGAATACCCACCCAGTAGAGCGATCGCCCCACCCTCTTCGGCAACCAAACCGGCAGCCAACGCCGCACCATTAGCCCCAAAGTTGTCCACAGCACCAGCGGCACGTAGGCATTAAGAAGTTGTTCGTTCACAACAACATGATCACAACGTCTGCGGCTTCACCTAGTCCCAAAGCTCGGCCGAAACCTTGGTTTTAAAGTTAGCTTTGGGACCAGGGGCGGCAGTTAACGGACTAATAGCGGATTAACCACCGGTAAAAGTGCGGAACATATAGCCGAAGACCACGCCAATAATCAGCGCCCAAATTTGCCCCGATTCGACGAAGTTGCCCCAAGCCTCCTGAACTTGAGCCGCCAGGTCCGTCTCCTCAAATTTCTGAGCCATAACTGTTTGGGATAGACCCATTGGCGTTGCCGCGATCGCCTCAGAATGCCCCAGACTTACCGTTAGAAACTGCGATGGTTCAGCTCCTAGGTTAGTTGTACTTTCTAACGACAGCTGGTGTGCAGGAATAGAAATATCGTAAGCCGAACTTTGAGGGGGCGTTAATGACAGGAACTCATCCAGAAAATGATTGTATAAACCGACAGTGAATTGGCTTTGGAAGGTTAATGCGTTGATACCCATGGGGAACTGTATGCCTTAAAAAAATGATTTAGCTAAACAATATAGCTCTGGAATCGATCATGCTGAGAAGACGGAGCTTGGGGAATGACGCAGCAGTTAAGCCTACCGCCCCTATATGTGCTGAAAGAAATGAGTGCTGGAAATGTAGATGTCAAGCAAATATCAATACAAGGAGTGGGTAATGTTGCGCTGCGTACAGCCTACATTACCCACCTTTCTAATCTGGATTTCAGACTCTATTGGTCTTTAGCTTGTTGACTCAACCGCTACCTCAACCATTATACGGTTACAGCAACCTTTTCGGGCGCTGCGGCGATCGCCTCAGGGGACTGCGCCTCTGACGGGGGAACGACCTGCCAGAACTTCGGCAAGTAAGTTTCCCAATCCGCCAAAATCGCTTTCGCCTTCGGACTATCGGTGGCATCTGCGTGGGCTTGGATCAACCCCTTGAGCTGAGCTTCGCCCGCTTCGGAAACAACCCGCTGAACGCTAACGATTTCCGGATTAACCTTGGCGGTAAAGTTGCCCTCCTCGTCGAGGAAGTAGGACAAACCACCGGTCATACCCGCACCAACGTTACGTCCCGCCGGTCCCAAGACAACGATCACACCGCCTGTCATATATTCGCAGCAGTGGTCGCCAGCGCCTTCAATCACCGCCTGCCCCTTGGAGTTGCGCACCCCAAAGCGCTCGCCGGCTCGACCGTTGGCGAACAGCACACCGCCCGTCGATCCATAGAGACAGGTGTTGCCGACAATCACATTATCGCCAGGCTCAAACTCAGCGTCCGGCGACGGCTTGATAATAATGCGCCCGCCGTTCATGCCCTTGCCAACGTAGTCATTGGCTTCACCAACCACCTCCAGGGTCATGCCCATCAGGTTGAAGGCACCAAAACTTTGACCGGCACTGCCGTTGAAGGTTAGGTGCACATTGCCTTCAAAGCCGGTGTTGCCGTAGCGCTTGGCGATATTGCCGGAAACGCGCGCCCCAACGGATCGGTCCGTATTGACGATCTCCACCGTCTTGTGGACGCTGCCCTGATCCCGAATCGCCTTCTTGATATCCATATCCGCCAGCAGCGCATTGTCCAGTACAACGCCGTTGCTGTGGGGGCGATCGCTGTGCTCCAGCCAGGAGCGATCGCTCTTGGAATCAGGCAACTCGGTCAGTACTGCCAGGTCTACCGCCTCGGGCTTAGCCAAGTCGGCCCCCTCACGGCGCACCAGCAAATCAGCGCGACCGACAATGTCCTTGAGCTTGGTGTAGCCCAGGTGAGCCAGTAGCGATCGCACCTCTTGGGCAACGAAGTAGAAGAAGTTCACCACGTGGGACGGAATACCAGGGAAGCGATCGCGCAGGCGTTGCTCCTGACTGGTGATCCCCACCGGGCAGCTATTCATATGGCAAACCCGCGCCATAACGCAGCCCTCCGCAATCATAGCGATGGTGCCAAAGCCGTACTCTTCTGCGCCCATCAGAGCACCCATCAGCACGTCCCAACCGGTCTTGAAACCGCCGTCTACGCGCAGGATGACCCGGTTCCGCAAGCCGTTAGTCATCAGGGTGCGGTGGACTTCCGCCAGACCCAACTCCCACGGGCAACCCGCGTGCTTAATGGAACTCAGGGGCGATGCGCCGGTACCGCCGTCGTGTCCAGAAATTTGGATCACGTCAGCATTGGCTTTCGCCACACCGGCAGCGATGGTACCGATACCAATTTCCGACACCAGCTTGACGGACACCTTCGCCTTGGGGCTGATTTGGTGCAGGTCATAGATTAGCTGCGCCAGGTCCTCAATGGAATAGATATCGTGGTGGGGCGGCGGTGAAATCAGCGTTACGCCGGGCTTGGAGCGCCGCAGCATTGCGATATATTCACTCACCTTACGACCGGGAAGCTGTCCACCCTCGCCGGGCTTGGCTCCCTGCGCCACCTTAATTTCAATTTGCCGAGCGCTCATCAGATACTCCGGCGTTACCCCGAAGCGACCCGACGCCACCTGCTTAATCTTCGAGCAAGACGTGTCGCCGTTGCGCAACCCCTTCAGGTAGGGAACCGTTGGCGAGGTGCCGTCATCTTCCACGTCCGCCAGGGTCTTAAAGCGTCGAGAATCCTCACCGCCCTCACCGGAGTTGGACTTACCGCCAATGCGGTTCATGGCGATCGCCAACACCTCGTGGGCTTCCGGCGACAGCGCTCC
>JBCCTE010000229.1:0-5588 GCA_039198915.1 Cyanobacteria bacterium P01_D01_bin.73
AATGCGATCGCCTTTTGGATGATTCCCCCCGGCGGCATACTGTTGCTAAGCAGCTTTTTTATTAACGAAGGTGCCGCTGCTTCCGGCTGGACTTCCTATCCTCCCCTAAGCCTGATGAACGGCAAGTCCGGTGAATTTATCTGGATTTTGAGCCTATTAATATTAGGAACCTCATCAATTTTAGGGGCAATTAACTTCCTGACGACCATCATTAAAATGCGTACGCCGGGGATGAAGTTTAACAATATGCCCCTGTTTTGCTGGGCAATGTTTGCAGCATCTATTCTGATGTTGGTTTCTACTCCAGTATTGGCGGGTGCTCTGATTCTGTTGTGCTTTGACCTAATCGCTGGAACGGCATTCTTTAACCCCGCTGGCGGTGGTGATCCGGTGGTCTACCAGCATATGTTCTGGTTCTATTCCCACCCGGCGGTTTACATCATGATCCTGCCGGTGTTTGGCACCATTTCTGAAATTTTGCCGGTCCATTCCCGTAAGCCGATTTTTGGATATCTGGCGATCGCCTACTCCAGTCTTGCTATCAGCTTCCTGGGGCTAATCGTATGGGCACACCATATGTTTACCAGTGGAACTCCGGCTTGGCTGCGGATGTTCTTTATGATTGCCACCATGGTGATTGCGGTACCTACCGGTATCAAAATCTTTAGCTGGTTAGCGACTTTGTGGGGCGGAAAACTTCGACTGAACAGCGCCCTGCTATTTGCCATGGGCTTCGTCTCTATGTTCGTTATCGGCGGACTCAGCGGCGTGATGGTGGCGTCAGTGCCCTTCGATATCCACGTCCACGACACCTACTTCGTTGTGGCACACCTGCACTACGTTCTCTTCGGCGGTTCGGTATTTGGGCTTTACGCCTCGATTTATCATTGGTACCCGAAGATGACCGGGCGGATGATCAACGAAACCTGGGGGCGCATCCACTTTGTGCTGACGCTGATTGGTTTCAATATGTGCTTCCTGCCGATGCACTACCTGGGCTTGATGGGGATGCCTCGCCGCGTTGCTGAGTATGATCCCCAGTTCGGCACCATCAACACCATTTGCAGCATTGGTTCCTACATCCTGGCGGTTTCGACCATCCCGTTCCTAATCAACGCCATCGTTTGCTGGCGCTCTGGAGAGAAGGCTCCCGCAAATCCTTGGAATGCGCTGACCCTGGAGTGGACTCTGTCTTCGCCGCCGCCGGAGCATAATTTCCCATCGCCGCCGGTGCTGAAAACGGGTCCCTACGACTACGGGACGCTGGATAAACGTGGCGCGAAAAAACGCCCCATTTCTCAGCTCCGGGCTTCCGATATTTTGAATTAGCGATTGGTCGCAATGCCTAATCCATTGGTCTAGTTTCCGATGTCTTGAGAGGGTGGTTAGCTGTTATTCAATTTGGATTTTGAGCTCCATCCTCTTGATTTAAATCTATTCATTAATTTCTGTTTTTTGGAGTCCTATGCAGGGGTCAACGGTTAATTCAGAACAGGCGATCGCCGTTTCCCAGAACGGTCACGGTGGTGATCATCATGGCGGCGATCATATGGAGGCTCATCCAGACCATCGAATCTTTGGTCTGTTTATGTTCTTCATTGCGGAGTCCTTCATCTTTCTAGGGCTATTTGCTGCCTACCTCACCTTCCGCGCCGTAACACCGGCATGGCCGCCAGAGGGAACGCCAGAATTGGAGTTACTACTGCCGGGCGTGAACAGTTTGATTCTGATCTCTAGCAGTTTTGTTATTCATAAAGCTGAGCATGCCATCAAAGAAAATGACGTTAAAGCGGTCCAACTTTGGTTTGCGATTACTGCTGCGATGGGAGCGCTGTTCTTGGCAGGACAATGCTATGAATATGCCCATTTAGAGTTTGGATTAACTACCAATATCTTCGCCAGTACCTTCTATGTCCTAACTGGATTCCACGGTCTTCACGTTACCTTTGGGTTGCTGTTGATTATGGCGGTTCTGTGGCGATCGCGACAGGAGGGACATTACTCTTCAGAGAGCAAATTTGGCATCGAAGCTGCTGAACTTTACTGGCATTTTGTCGACGTTATTTGGGTGATTCTATTTATCCTGCTATACCTGCTCTAGTTGGTTTAGCGGACCGCTACTAAACACGATTATCGACAGCGGTCAAATAATCTCAAATCCCTTCAAGTAACCGAATGGCGATCGCCATTCGGTTTTATTTTGTGATGCCTTACTCGTGGATTTATTTATTGCACAAATCATTTGCGCAGTTTTGAAACTTTTAAGGCGCTTCTTCGATGTTTCCTTTACCATTCAAGGTTCACATCCTTATTTCACCCCCACTTACAGAGAGTCGCCATGGCAGCCGCAGCGGAAGGATTAATCCTCGATTTTGTAACCGTTTTAGGAACCTCTGCGGTGGGGGGCTACATCGCCAATCGCTGCAGGCAGCCGGCGCTGCTGGGCTATATCGTCAGCGGCGCTCTGGTGGGTCCCTTTGGTTTTGAGCTGTTGACCGATGTGGGGGAAATCCAGGGTCTGGCGGAATTGGGCGTCGCATTTTTGCTCTTTGCCCTGGGCGTGGAGTTTTCAATTTCTGAAATTCGGCGTATTAAAGGTGTCGCGATTCAGGGCAGCCTGCTGCAAATTGGGCTTACGGCTGGGCTTACAGCGGGAATTACCGTAGCGTTGGGTTGGGCGACGGGAGTTTCCGAAGCGATTTTTCTCGGGGCGGCGCTGTCGCTATCGTCTACGGCGGTGGTGCTTAAAACCCTGACGGAGCGCGGCGAAACGGGAACCCTTCATGGTCAAATTGCTCTGGCAATGTTGATTGTGCAGGACCTGGCGTTGGGGGTAATGTTGGCGATGTTGCCCGCCTTGAATCAGCCGGAGAATCTGGTGACCGCACTGGCGATCGCAGTCCTAAAAGCGGGTTTGTTTCTGGTGGTGGCGATCGGAGTGGGGCGATGGTTTATGCCTCGACTGATGAACGTAATCGCTGCAACGGAAAGCTCAGAGCTGCTGCTGCTATCGACGATCGCCCTATGTCTGGGGGTGGCGTTAATCACCCAAGCGCTGGGTTTATCTATTGAAATGGGGGCATTTATTGCAGGGCTCACAATTTCCGGCAGCGAGCGAGCTGATCAGGCCCTATCAAAAATATTGCCGCTTCGAGATACCTTTGCCAGCCTATTTTTCGCTTCCATTGGAATGTTAATTGACCCGCAGGTTCTGCTGGACAATGCAGGCGTTGTGTTGGGACTAGTTGCGTTAGTGATGATGGGAAAAGCATTGATTATCTTCCCAATTGTTCTACGCTTTGGCTATTCCTTTAAAACTGCATTTTTGACGGGATTTGGTATCAATCAAATTGGTGAATTCTCCTTCGTTTTAGCTCTGCAGGGAAAGACTTTGGGCTTGATTGATGAGCGTCCCTATCTACTGCTGCTGGGAACGACGGCTATTACTTTGGTATTAACGCCAATTCTATTCAGTGTTGCTCCTGAAATCGCCGATCGCCTGGAGCACAATCCCTTTGTAATGCGTTGGCTAAGACGATTTGAGGAACCGAAGGAACTCAAGTTAACTGACACGATTAAAGACCATGTTGTCGTCGCTGGATTTGGGCGAGTTGGGCGTGTGATTGTCGCGATTTTGCAACAGCAAGGTTATCCAGTTCTAGTTTTAGAAAATAGCGAAGCGGCGGTTCGGAAGCTGCGCAGTGATAAGTTGCCCTTTATTTATGGAGATGCCCATTCGGAGCTGGTTCTAGAAAAAGCCCATTTGGAGAAGGCTAAGGCTTTGGCGATCGCCCTTCCCGATCCTGCCAGCACTCGACTTCTACTGCGCCATGCCCGTCAAATGTGTCCCGACTTAGAAATTATTGCGCGAGTTCACGACAACAAAGAGCTGGATATGCTGGTGCGGATGGGGGCGGCGGAGGTGGTGCAGCCGGAGTTTGAAGCGGCGCTGGAGCTAAGCACACACCTGTTGGCTCAGTTAGGCAATCCAGAGACGGAGATTCACGATCTGATTGAGCAGATTCGAATTAATCGATACATCAGTGTTCGATCCGAGCTGCCCGAGCGCATCAAGACTCTGACTTAAATCGGGCTGCGCTGGGTGTAGATGCTGGTGGAATTAGTAAGCAGCGGGCGTTGATAAAACCAGCGGACATTTTCTAAACCTGCACATCTGCGAAATGACACCCGATTAACTGTCTTGAGCTGGGCAACTCTCCCTTGAGGGAATCGACAAGGTATTCAGCAAGCTTGAATAAATCAATTAGGCAGTGATATTGGCTGAACGATTTGTTATTAGCTCGAGCATCTCATCGATTTATTCCTCACACAAAACTTTCGCTTTGGAGAGTTATAACCATGGCTAGCTTTAAGGCAAATATTAAGCGTTGGAAGGCGACCACTGCTGTTGCATTGACCTTTGGTATGAACGTGTCGACGATCGCCCCCATTGTGGTGGCAGGTCCTCTGGCGATCGCCCCGGCAGCGTCGGCTCAAACAGCACGGTTCCCCGACGTTCCCAGCAATCACTGGGCAAAATCCTATATTGATTCCCTAGTTTCCCAGGGTGTTTTAGCAGGGTTCCCTGACGGCAGTTTCCGACCCGATGCGCCCGTTACCCGTGCTCAGTTTTCATCAATGTTACAGGCGGTTTATTCTAAGTCTCTGGTTCGGGGAACCACTAACTTCTCCGATGTTCCTAGTAATCACTGGGCGAAAAACTCCATCCAAAATGTCTATCGGATGGGCTTTTTAAGCGGCTATCCAGGTAATGTTTTTGCGCCGGAACAGAATATCCCCCGCGAGCAGGTTTTGGTGTCCTTGGCGAACGGATTAAACTATCAGTCTACTGCGCCGACTAATGACGTTTTAAATATCTATTCTGACCAGGGTTCTATCTCGAATTTTGCGCGGCCGGCGATCGCTGCCGCCACTGAAAAAGGCATGGTGGTGAACTATCCCAGTTTGAGTTTTCTCAACCCTGGTCGCAACGCCACCCGTGCGGAAGTAGCGGCGTTCCTGTACCAGGCTCTGCGTAGCGAAGGTCGTGTCAGTGCGGTGAATTCGCCGTATATTGCTCGCTACAACGCGACGCCACAGAACTATCGTCTCAGCGCGGGCACCAGTTTGCCGGTTACCTACGATCGCGATCAAATTGTGCTGATGCCGGAAGATACGGTTCCCGTTAGCTTCGTTACCGCCAGCAATATCACCACCCCCGATGGTCGGGTGCTGATCCCCCGCGGCAGCAAGGTGGAGGGGCAGTTCCGTCCCGTTGACGATAATTCCACTCGGTTCTACGCCCAGAAGCTGATTGCTCCCGACGGTTCCGAGCGGGCGATCGCTGCCAAGTCAGCCATTATTGAAACCAACCAAACCATCCGCAAGAACGGTGCCAACTGGGGGCGGCTGGCGAGAAATGCAGCGATCGGGACTGCTGCTGCTGCTGCCATCTCAGCGGTGACGGGTGATCGCGTGATTGCCACCGAGGACCTGCTCATGGGCACGGCGGCGGGCGGCATCTTTAGCCTGGTGCAGCGATTCTTTGGGCGCAACAGCGTTGACGTCATCGTGGTGGAGCCGGAAAC
>JBCCTE010000230.1:0-5576 GCA_039198915.1 Cyanobacteria bacterium P01_D01_bin.73
GCCACTTCAATTTCTACCTGGGGCACAAAGCCGCTGCGCTTTCTCCACCACGCTAGAAGGGTGCTCGCCACAAAAATACTGGAGTAGGAACCGGCGATAAAGCCAATGATTAGCGCCAGGGAGAAGAAGCGTAGGGTTGAGCCACCGAATAGGAAAATGGCGATTACCGCTAGCAGGGTGCTGATGGTGGTGTTGATTGAGCGGGTCAGGGTTTCGTCTACCGCTAAGTCAACGGCTTCCTCCACCGAACCGACTTCCCTGACTCTAAATGTCTCGCGGATTCGGTCGTAGATAACAACGGTGTCGTTGACCGAGAAACCAATAATGGTCAGCAGCGCCACTACAAATAGCGTGTCGACCTCAACTTCGCCGAGCCAGCCAAGCCATGCAAAAACGCCCGCCGTAATCAGCACGTCGTGGAACAGGGCGATAATCGCAAAAATTGCGTAGTCAAATTGGAAGCGGACGCTGAGGTAGGCGATGATTCCTGCCAACGCTAGGGCGATCGCCAAAATCCCCGAAGTCAAAATCTGCTGTCCCAGCACCGGTCCGACAGTATCAATCTGGGTAGCGGCGGGGTCAAACTTACCGACTTTACTTTCCAGGGCGTCAACCAATTGGCTGCGCTGCTCAGCGGATAAATCTTGGCTACGGATAGCGATGATATGGCGATCCTGGGCTGAAGAGTCACGGTCTAACAGCTGCACCGATGAGCCGCCCAGGTCGCGATCGCCCAGCACCTCTCGCACTACATTGATATCGACGGGCTTATCGCAGATCTCCGGCTGATTATTACCATCGCCGCAGGCCAACTCGAGCTGTAGCCGCGTTCCCCCGAGGAAGTCCAACCCCAGCCGCAGGGGCGCACCAAACTGGCTAAAACAAATCCCCATCGCTACGAAACCGGCGATCAGCAGTCCAGCGGAAATGGACCACCACAGCTTGCTGCGTTTCGTAACCTGCAATTTGATCATGGGTTTCAGAGATTATCGTTCGGGCAATTGAATTAACGAGACAGGTGCTAGCTGGGGACAGGCTAGAAATTATTGAGACTAAGCAGTGCGCGATCGCCGCTTTTCCATGGGCGGCAAACCGGGGCAATACAGCTCAGGCTTCCGCAAGTTCGGAATAGTCAACGCCACCAACAGCAAAGTACGGCTACAAGTTACGGCGGTGAACATACTGGTCAGCACACCGATCGCCAGAGTCAGCGCAAAACCTTTAACCAAGCCGGTACCCAGCCAGAACAGCACCGCGCAGGCAATAAGGGTCGTAATATTGCCGTCCAAAATACTGGAGAACGCCCGGAAGAAGCCCGACTCAACGGACCGATACAGCGACTTACCGCTACGCAGTTCTTCCCGCGTCCGCTCAAAAATCAGCACATTAGCATCCACCGCCATACCAATGCTGAGAATAAACCCAGCGATACCCGGCAGGGTTAGGGTAACGGGGACCAGGGCGAAAACGGCAAAGGTAATGATCGAATAAATCACCAGGGCAACGTTGGCAATTACTCCCGGCAGACGGTAGTAAATCACCATAAAGATCAGCACCAAAATCAGCCCGCCAACGCCCGCATAAATACTGGCTTGGACGCTGTCCTTACCTAAAGTTGCGCCAACGGTACGGGTTTCAATCAACTCCACCGGTAGCGGTAGCGCTCCACCCTTCAGCTGAATCGCCAAATCTTGGGACGATTCCAAATCAAAGCCACCACTGATTTGGGTACTACCGCCAGTAATTCCAAGCTGGGCGTACTCAACGTCAACTCGCGGTGAGGTCAACAGTGCGTCATCCAGGAAAATTCCCAAGCCGCGACCGGTGCCCGCCAAACCTTTGGTTAGCTCAGCAAAGGAATCAGCGCCTTCTCCATCGAAGTTAATCACCACCACCCACTGGTCACCGGTGTCAGGGCGAGCGTAGGCATCACGCACTTCTTTTCCGGTCAGGGCGGGCTCATTGAATAGTGCCACCAGCGCCTTGCGGCTTTTTTCCAGCGACTCGTTAACTTCCTTCAGCGTCTCCGAGTCTTCCTGGGCGATCGCCGCTGCCTGCTGTCGCCTCAGGTCGTCATAGACCGTAAATTCCGCCTGAAACTGACTGTCTGTATTAATAGTCTGGGCACGAAACTCCAGCCGCGCCGTACTTCCCAATACCCGCTCCGCTTGCTCGGGATTGTCCACACCGGGAAGCTGCACCGATAGCTGGGTGCTGCCCACGGTTTGAACCACTGCTTCCGATACTCCCAAGCCGTTGACGCGATTTCCAATTACCTGGCGAACGGCATTGAGGTCATCGGGCGTAATCTGCGGCACCTCTTCTGTCGTGCTGACCTGCAACGTCAGCTGGGAACCACCACGAAGGTCTAATCCCAAATTCAGGGGCAAATTGGCCAGGACGACGATGGATAAAACCGCCAGGGACACAATAAACCCGAGCATAAACCGTTGTCGTTGCATAGGAGAATCGGTCTCTTCTAAAGGGTTAAATCGGCGTAGAGAGAACTAACCTGACGCGGTTTAAAGTTCGTTAGCAATAAGCTTTTTGGCAGTTTCCACAATGGTAGGTGGCTGCACGATGGTCAGGTCCTCCAGCTTGCCGTTGTAGGGCGTCGGGATGTCCTGAGATGCCAGCCGAATCGGAGGCGCATCCAGCTCATCGAATAGCTGTTCGTTAATTAGCGCCATCACCTCAGCACCAATACCGCCGGTCTTCATGCACTCTTCGACGATGATAACTCGGTGGGTTTTACGCACTGATTTGGCGATCGCCTCCATATCAATGGGCTTCAGGGAAATTAAGTCAATAACCTCAGGGTCGTAGCCTTCTTCTACCAAAGTCTTGGCTGCAACTTCCGCATGGTGGCGCATCCGAGAGTAGCTAAGAATAGTCACGTCGCTGCCTTCGCGCACCATTTCTGCCTTATCTAACGGCAGCAGATACTCATCATCCGGCAAATCTTCCCGCAGGTTATAAAGCAGCACGTGCTCGAAAAATAGCACTGGATTTTCGTCACGAATCGCTGCTTTGAGCAAACCTTTGGCGTTGTAGGGGGTGGAGCACGCCACAATTTTCAGACCCGGTACTGCCTGGAAATACGCTTCAAGGCGTTGAGAGTGTTCTGCGCCAAGCTGGCGGCCAACACCGCCGGGACCGCGAATCACCATAGGAATTTTGAAGTTGCCGCCGGAGGTATAGCGCAGCATTCCAGCGTTGTTAGCAATCTGGTTAAACGCCAACAGCAGGAAGCCCATATTCATCCCTTCGATGATGGGACGCAGCCCAGTCATCGCCGCACCTACGGCCATGCCCGTAAAGCTGTTTTCGGCGATCGGGGTATCGAGCACTCGCAGCTCGCCATATTTTTCATAGAGCCCCTTCGTTACTTTGTAGGAGCCTCCGTAGTGACCGACGTCTTCACCCATGACCAGGACATTCTCGTCCCGCGCCATTTCTTCGTCGGTGGCTTCTCGCAGCGCATTGAAGAAGATCGTATCTGCCATTGTGTTGGTCTGCTACTTGCCTTGGCTTGGTGGGTCAGTGGTTTATCTTACCCCTAAGCAGCGCCATTTCCTTGCCCAATCCCCAAGGAGAGACGGGCGATCGCCCAATAATCAATAGCCCTCGACACCGAATTCCCTGGCATTGCTCAAAATCAACTTTTCCTAATGCTTCAGTTTTTGCTGATCCTTTGAAGCCCAATCAACGGATCCAACGGTATCCCATGAACAAAGCCATCTTGCCCGTTACCAGCAGCCCAGGTAATAAACCCCTTCATACTGCTCCGTACAGCCATCACCACCAATATTTTGAAGGATGCTCATACTGGTGTTGTGAAGCATCGAGTTGACATAGGATTGCTGATCCGCGGGCAGGTTTCCAGGGGTGATTCCGCCAGCGTACTGTTGCAGCCCCGCAATTAGAGTATTAACCATTGCTCCTGAGTAGGGCCAGGAAGAAACCGCAGATTCGATCGCCGATGGATTTACTTGAACCGCCCGTCCGTTTTGAAACTGGTAAGTCCCCTTTGGTGTCAGGGCATAGTTGAGCTGTGGGTTGCCGTTGCCATCGAAGGTTGCAAAGAAGACACTGAGCTGTTGGGGATTGAAGTAACTAATCCGCCCACTTCGGTCAATGTAGGCGAGCCCCTGGGAATCTGTGAAAGGACCGACGATTCCTGAGTTGGCGGGGACAGGGGGAAACCCTAGCTGTTGAGCCGCCTGAACTGCTATTTCGCTGGGCTCTAATTCTGGATTAGCGATCGCAGGCTTTTGCCCCGCCCAGGCGAAGCAACCCGCGCTTAATACTGTGGCGATCGCTAAACGCGCAAGATAAGACATAGAACCTCCAATTAAATCCAATTCGCTTGAAGAATTGCCATTTGGGTTTGAATGGTTGCGGAGCCAAAGTCAACGACTAGATGGCTTTGAAAGCGGTCGGTCGAATAGCATCCGCTTTTTCACTTTAACTAACACCAGGTTGGAGGGTTTCGATTAGAGGACAAATTTCCCCTGGTTTGGGTTGTAGGTTGATCGTTGCCCAGCGATCGCGATAGTCCTCCAGCTTTTCCTTAAAGGCGACCCTCTCCCGAATTTGTTGATCAAGCTGTTGGATTTTGTCCTGCAAAAGCGCCTGAACAAAGCCACAGGGCACATCTCCTCGCTGGTGCACCGTCAGGATTTCGCCAATATCCTCCAGGGAAAAACCGAGGGTTTGAGCTTGCTTGATAAATTGCACCTGATGCACCATTTCCGACGCGTAAAAGCGGTAGCCGTTATCCCCCCGCTGCGACTGGATTAGTCCCAAAGTTTCGTAGTAGCGCAGCGTCCCCACCGTTACGCCTGTTCGCTTCGCAACCGCCCCAATTTTTAAGCTGTTTATCTCCATGCCGCCAACCTTTGGTGTGTGCCAAGTCCTTGACTCTCTAGCTAACTAGAGGCTTTAGCTTGAGGCTATGGGAGGAACTGATAAATAGCCAACCTCCTTAAGCGAACTTTGCGAGGTGCACCGATGACGGCAACCTGTTCTAAAAATAAACCCGCACCTGCCTCAAAAGCCCACTCCTCCTACACGCCGGTAATCGCGCTATTTTCCACTGCGGGGTTGGTGGCGCTGGCAACGTCCCTGGGAATCACTGGCTTTATGGGAATCTCCCTGTCGATGTTGGCGTCCCTGAAGCTAATGGATTTAGAGGGGTTCGCCAAAAGTTTTGCCAAATACGACCTGCTCACCCAGCGAGTTAAGCCCTACGGGAAGGTTTATCCCTTTCTGGAGTTGGCGATCGCCCTAGGGTTTCTCTCCGGCGTTGCTCCCCTAGCAACGGGCATCGGCTCACTGGCGGTCGGCACCAGTGGCGCAGTTTCCGTAGTGAAAGCAACTTTTCTCGACAAAAGGGATTTAAACTGCGCTTGCATCGGCGGCAGCTCTAAAGCGCCATTAGGAATCGTTAGCCTAGCGGAAAATACGATTATGGCGGTGATGGGAGGTGCGCTGATTGTGTCAGTGTTCGGAAATTTTGCTGGCAGCGCTTCCACTACTGGCCAGTCGGCGATCGCCCTTCAAGCAGGCGAAGC
>JBCCTE010000231.1:0-5547 GCA_039198915.1 Cyanobacteria bacterium P01_D01_bin.73
GGCGGCGATCGCAGGACGTGAGCAAAATCCTAGGCGACAGTTCTCCCGGCACTGTGATTCATCGCGATAATCTGGTGCTTCTTTAAGCTCTTGGAGTCCTAAGCCTGACTTGTCTCTAATTCTTGAAAGGATGGGGCGTGACTTGCCACAGTTGCGCCAGCTTATTGGCAGGAACTGACAGGTGCAGCACATCCCCATCTCGCAGCTTAGTATTTAGCAACAGGATACGCGGGATTTCCTGATTTCCCCGTACCAAGTACAGCGGTACAAAATCCGAAGACTGGGCGGCGACGCTGACAGTTTTCCCGTACAGAATATGGCGCGGCGTAATCAGCGTGCCTAGCGCGATCCACAGCGTATCCGACGTCAATCCATTGCCCAGGATCTTGCCCCCCAGCGCCGTTGCGGCAAAGGACGGAGCCGCCAGTTCGACGGGACTCAGCACCGATTCCAAATCGAACACCTGTTGAGCCATCAGCGCGAAATGGGGATCCTCCGATCGCATGGTGGTGGATAATTTCGGCGCAAGGGTCCGGGCGCTCAGCACAATTTCTAAATTTGTAGTGTCATCGCTGGTGACGGCCAACAGCCCCGCAGCGTGGCTAATATTGACAGCTTCCAGAGCTGCAGGCAGGGACGCATCCTCTGTAACAACAGGAATTTTCAAGGCTCGAATAATACTGAGAAACCGATTATTAGGGTTCTTTTCCAGCACCAAAACTTCGTAGCCCGCCCGCTTCAGTTCCTGGGCAATACGCACCCCTAAGGAGCCCAGCCCACACACAATGAAGTGGTCGCGCGTCGGCATTTGGGCAACGGTTAACAGACGCCGGAAACGACTGCCGAGAATGTAGTCATTGAGCAGGGCATAGCAGACGCCGATAATGGCAGCTCCCGTCAGCATCATGACGGCGGTGAAAATTTTCACCAGCGCCGGAGATTGTTCGGCGACCTTTTCCTTACCGCCAGCGCCAGTAATCATCCCCACCGCGAAATACAGGGCATCCACGGGGGAAGAGTCGGTGGTGCTGATGTAGATGCTGACGGAAATAAAGATGGCTCCGATTAGGGCAATAATCGCAGCAAACGCCGGTTCGCCGGAACTTTGAAATGATCGCAACCCCGCCAAAAATTTAGTCCACTGGCGCTGTAGTCCATAGCGCACCCGGTTGGTTTTAGGATGGGTTGCCACAATCAGGCGATCGCCCGGCTCCAAAGACTGCCGCGCCCGCACCGCGCCCACCAAATCCGCCTTACGGGGAATCAGCAGCGTATTGGAATCACCGGGGGAGCCACCGAGTTCGCCATAGGAATCTCCCCCCTCAGCCGACGCAGTCAGTTGGGAAACCGACGGGTAATCCTCAGAATAGGCACGTTGGTCGATATAAGCCTGGTTGGGGACGTAATAGATCAGCATCATGCTCCGATCCCTCCACAGGTCGTAGAGCGATCGCCCCCGCCAGGGATGCCGCCGATGGATAAACTCCTCATGGATCGGCCAAATGCGTCCTGATAGCTCCAGCTGTCCGATTGCTTTGCTGCCCAGCGCCGCAAAGGTAAACACCGGAGCCGCCAGCTTAGAAACACTCAGGCTCGTGTGGTAAGGCAGCGTTTGATCCAGGCGATCGCCAAGCTTGGAATTGAACAGACGATTGATCACAAAAATCTTGGGATTCAGCAACCGCGCCTGCATCAAAATCGCTAGATTCACCGACTCCTTCGAGCTAGAAATAATTAACGTTCGTGCCTGACGAACCCCCGCCCGAATCAGCGTCGTTGCCGTCCGGGGATCGCCCACCACAATTTTTGACGGATCTCGCGGAAAGGGGCGATCGCTAATGCCCACAACCTCAATTCCCTGCTGTCGTAGCAGAGAAAAAATCCGATACCCCGTCCGCCCCAAACCGCACACAATCACCTGCACAGGATTCGTATCCTTAGGATTCGGCCTATAGCTAGAACTCTGATTAGGAAGCACGATCCACCAAAAAACGAAGCAAAACTAACGAAGCAAAATTGCGGACGCGAAGTACAACGGTAGAAGGTACAGCAGCAAAATACAGCTATGGAGAAGTCGAAACGCTACAGTCGAAGCGAGACGCAGAACCTTCAATGAGGATAGCCATCACCCTTTGGATCGTGGCAACTTTTTAACACTGTGAATGACTAGCACTACGGACTATTATCACTGCTTAAAGAAATGCTCGGCAGCAACTTACTGGGCTAAGACCCTACAGGACTAAGACTCGACAGGAAGCAAAAAGTTAAGCCATGACGCAGAAAAATAACAGCGGTCCCCTATCCACCCTAGCCTTTCTTATTTCCATCGGATTGTTAGGCATGGGGCTATGGTGGCTAGTCAATCGGCTGGAGCTATTCGGCACCAGCAGCGGCACCCCCAATAATCCTGCTGCTGTAAGCACCCCAGCGCCAGGAACGGTGCCAGGGACAGTGCCCGGCGTACCCGGTGCAGCCCCTGCCCCAAACGCCCCGAACTCTGGTGGGCTATCGTCCCTGCCTTCTGCACCGGTTCCCAATGCTGCCCCCGCCGCTGTCCCCGCCAACTTCAGCCAGCCTCAGTCCATCCCTGCTGGAACCACAATTCGCATCGGTGGTTCCACTAGCATGGTGCAAATTTCCCAGGCGCTGAAGGGAGGAATCGAAGGGCGCTATCCGGGGGTAGTTATCGCTGCTGATGCCCAGGGAACCGGAGCTGGAATTGCTGCGATCGCCCAGGGTAGCCTCGACGTTGCTGGTATATCCCGCGCCCTCAACCCCCAAGAGAGCCAGGCGGGATTAGCGTCAGTACCCATTGCCCGCGATGCGATCGCCCTAGTCGTCGGCAGGGATAACCCCTTTTCCGGCAGCCTCAGCCCGGAACAAGTCGCCGCAATTTTCCAGGGCAAAATCACCAACTGGGTAGAAGTTGGCGGTCCCACCCGCCCAATCCGCGTCATTAACCGCCCCTCCGTAAGCGGCACCCACCAGGCATTTAAAACCGTCGTCCTAGGTGGAAAACCCTTCGGCACCACCGGCAATATCACCACCATGGAGCGGGACGCCACAACCCCAATGCTGCGCGCCCTCGGCAATGATGGTATCGGCTACGCCACCTCTGCCCAGGTCGCCACCCAGCAAACCGTGCGCATTGTGCCCATCAACGGCATCAACGTTTTCGCTGCAGACTATCCCCTCCAGCGCGTTTTATCCTATGCCTATCGTCAGCCCCCCAACCCATCCGTCCAGGCATTTCTGGGGTTTGCGCTATCCCAGGATGGGCAACGGGCAATTCAAGGACAGTAGGCGTTACGGCTAGGTACATATCAGGAGCAATGGCAGAAGAATTAGCGCAGAGATCGGCTCAGAAAGCAGCTCCAGGGCAAGCTTCAGTACAGGACATTTTGATTCTGTCCAATGGACCGGGGGAGGTGAGCACCTGGGTGCGGCCGGTAGTGCGATCGCTGCGAAAATCCTGGTCCCCTCCCGCAGATTCCCCACAAACCACCCTACGAATTTCGGTGGTGCTGTCCCCCTGCGCCCACGCCATGGGAACGGAAAAGCGCGTAGTAGCTGGCTATCCAGAAGTCGATCGCGTCCAGGGACCGGAGCATTTCTGGTCATTTTTGCTGTGGGGCAAAACGGCAAACAACTGGGAGTGGAGCGATCGCGGCGTTGTCCTCTTCCTCGGCGGCGACCAGTTTTTCTCGGTGGTCATTGGCAAACGGCTCGGCTATCGGATTCTGACCTATGCCGAACGGGAAGTGCGCTGGCTGTCGTGGATTGATGGTGCGGCGATCGCCCGTCCCAGCACCCACGCAAAAAGCGATCCCAAAGTGCGCCTAGTGGGAGACCTGATGGTGGACGCAGCCCAAACGCCCATGCCCAACGCCCTTACCAAAGAACAGCTATTCCACCGCACCAATTCCGGCTCTGATCTCGCTGCTCCCCTCTCTGAAGTCCAATGGGTGGGACTGCTCCCCGGATCAAAAGCAGCAAAGCTAATGCAGGGCGTCCCCCTGATGCTGGCGACCGCAGAGGCACTGGCGCGATCGCACCCCCATGTCCGCTGCATTATTCCCGTCGCTCCCACCCTTTCCCTGGAAGAACTGGCTTGCTACGGCGATCACAATCAAAATTCCATCCTAAAAAATCTAGGCAACGTCACCGCCCGTCTGGTCACTCCCGATGGCGAGACGCTGCCTTACTTAGAAACCAGCGGCGGCGTCAAAGTTTATCTGTGGGAGCGATCGCCCGCCTATGACCTGCTGAAACACTGCACCGTTTGCCTAACCACCGTCGGAGCCAACACCGCCGAACTCGCCGCGATCGCCACACCCATGGTCGTCATCCTGCCCACCCAACAGCTCGATGCCATGCGCGCCTGGGACGGCATTCCCGGACTACTCGCCCAGCCTCCCGGCATTGGTGGACTGGTTGCCCGCATCGTCAATCAACAGGCTTTGAAGCGAATCGGACTATTGTCATGGCCCAACATCTGGGCGCAGGAGGCGATCGTTCCCGAATTGGTTGGTCCCCTCTCCGCCAACGATATCTGCCTTGCCCTCGAACCCTGGCTAGATGACCCCGCCGTCAACCAAACCCTACGCGATCAGCTTCAAACTGTATGCGGTCCTGCAAACGCATCAAAAGAAATCGCCCAATGGACACATAGGCTACTTATCCCCCACATCTCACCCGCCCAGTAAATTTTGATACCGTTTCTCAGCGAAATTGCTTGTTTTCAAGCCCAGCACGCTAGGTATTGATACAGCCTGTGCAAGATATTGATATGATTTGTACGTAACATTAACCAATCTTTCTCAGGATCCATCTAAGCTGCCACCTGCATTTGGGAAAGTTCGTCGGAACGTATACATAAATCAAACCTAATCGCTAACGGTGGCTTAGTAAGTTGGTATATGAAGCCAATGGTCCGGCTGAAAAGCTGGGTAAAGGTGGGCTGATCAATGCCACGTAATTTCACAGTTTCAATGCTGTTCGGCTGCATTGCTGAAAAGTCCTTTTCCTTCAAAAAGCCTACTCAATTGATAAGTTGATCAAACATGTTGGCGATTGGAGTGACCGCATAGGCAGCGTTTACACAAGACGAATAGTCCTTAAGTTCCATGACTCAAGCCGTACTATCAAACTTGGACAAACTAGCGAAAATTGTTTCCAAGATCCATCGGAAACACGCCTCCGGTCAGCTTCTTTGCTCAACCCGGCAAGTACGCTTAACGCTGCATTTCTACAGGGGGCGTCTGCTTTGGCTGACGGATGATCGAGATCATCGAATTCGCCGCTGGCTGCGGGTGACCAAAGGGCATCTGAAGTCTAGAGATTCTTTGCAGGTTCCTAGGACGTTCGAAAAGCAAGACTTGTGGGAAAACAAGGCGCTGAGTCGTCATATTTTAGATGGTGTACTGACGAGCGACGCGGCTTCAGCCATATTGAAGCGCACGGTAGCGGAGACGCTCTTTGCTATTGATAATCAAGAGCCTGTAAGTTGTCACTGGCGGGCAAAGTCCGTGGACGCCAACATTGAGA
>JBCCTE010000232.1:0-5544 GCA_039198915.1 Cyanobacteria bacterium P01_D01_bin.73
GAATTTTTTGGAGTGCGATCATGGTTCAAGCTGCCCCTGCACCAGTTTTCCCCGCCGTTGAAGGCTTAGATGAGCTGCTGGATAAAGTGCGTAAGTCGCTTCAGATTGCTGGCGATCAAACCCAAATCAATGGTGGTTTAGCTGAATTTGAGGCAGTGCGTGACCGGGTGGCGGGCGATCGCCCAGAAGTGGCGGCGATGATGACTTTGCTCTGGCAGGAAGCCGTCAGCGCTCGCCGGTCCTGCAACTTCTGGCGTGAAGTATCAGATGCGGAAAAGGAATTGGCTGACCGCATTGCTCAGCAGCGACAAGCTTAGATTTCTGATTGAGCGCTTAATAAGGCATCCGGTTGAATGCTCTTCCGGGTGCTTTTTGCTGAGCTTCAGTTTATGGGGCTTTTGGTAGCGGGGTCTCTAATCGCTGAATATCTAGGCGATCGCCTTTTTGTAAGCCCATCTCTGTCGCCCGCCCCTCAGCCAGTTCAATTACCCAAGCCACTTCGCCATCGGGTCCATAGGTGGGGCATTGGCTTTCGGCGCAGGGGGGAGCGGTAATAACTTCAAGGACGCTATAGCTCCTGCCAACTACGCCAGAGTGGGACTCACCAATGCTGGGATCGTGAGCGACAAATACCATGTCCAGGGCGACCGGTACGTTTCTCATCCAAAAGCTGACTTCGTCGGGGGGATCGAAGGGAAAGCCCATGCCGCGATTATCTGGCAGGCGATCGCGAAACATCAAACCACAGCTCTGTTGGGCAGGGGTTTCAGCAATTTCCAAATGGATAACGACGGGCTCTGCTGCCCCGCCATTGGGATAAAAAGTGGCTTGTCCGGTGATTTCGCCGTACTGAGGGCAGGCGATCGCTGAGGAAGATTGAGCCAGTTCAGATGGCCCCGGTTTTTCGTTCCCCATATCAATCCCCATATCAGTAGCCCAAGCGCAATTGCCGACAAATAGCATTACCAAACCCAGCGCGCCTAGCGTCCAAGCCCTACGGTTCCCGTAAAACATAGCCAATTCCCCGCACCGTTTGAATTAGTCGCTTTCTGTCCCCATCCTCCAGCTTTAGGCGCAGATAGCGAACATACACCTCGATGACGTTAGATTCGCCCATAAAGTTGTAGCCCCAGACATTTTCCAGGATTTGCTCCCGCGACAGCACCTCGCCGGGATGCTCCATCAGATATCGCAGCAGCTCAAACTCTTTCATGGTTAGAGCGATCGGCTGCTGTTCGCGGATCGCCAGCCGCTGTCCCAAATCTAGGGTGAGGTCAGCGAAGCGTAGGTGGGGCGTGGAGCTTTCGCTGGGGCGCAGATAGACGGAGATAAATCGCAGGAAGGTGTCAGCGCGATAGGGCTTCAGCAGGTAATCGTCAGCTCCGGCTTCTAGGCAGGCAATGCGATCTTCCAACTCCTCCCGCGCCATCATTAACAACACGGCGACGGTGTGTCCCTGCTCACGGATTTGGCGGCACATCCATAGCCCGGATTCTCCTGCCAACATGCGATCGGCTAACACCAGAGAGACGGGGGACTGGCTGAGGTGGTGTAGAGCGGCATCAGCTTCCCGGACGGAGACAGTGGTGTAGCCTGCGCCCTGCAAGTCGTTGGCGATTTGATTGGCTAGCGTTTCGTCGGTTTCAACAATCAAAATTGGAGCGTTGGAGGTTGTACCCACTGAATCCATAGACGAGTTTTGGTTTTGCAAAGTCGTTAGGTTAAGGCTGTCAGTCTGAAATTGTTAGATTGCGGAGACGTTGAACAGAGTCTTCGGCTCCCTCGTGTCTCCAAATTTCTGTTCCATGATGGCATTGGCGATTGCGATGTCAATGGGATGTTTATCCCCCTTTACACCCTGTTATTTCTTCAAAAAGTGCGGTTTTTCCAGGTATTCTCGCTGTTGGGCACGACGCCATTGGCACGATTGTTTATAATCGCTTGCAGTGTTCCTGGAGATGGATCTCCAAGCACTCTTTTAAGTACAGTTTTAAAAATAGTTTTAAAGTCAATATCTATCCATGAAAGTTAGGCACCAAAGTTAGCTGCCCCAGCGTTTTGATCATTAGACTTTCTTTGCCGCTTTTAAGAAAAATTCAACGTTAGTTTTTAGCGTTAGAGCCTGACACTCGTTTTGTTAGTACCTTCACCGCGATCGCGATCATTTCCTTGGCGTCCTTGGCTGGATGCGACGGCCATTGGTGCTTGGGGAGCGCTGCTGTTGACCTATTGGCGAACGGGGCGGCTGGCGTTGCTGATACATCCCATTTACAACGGGCTAATCGTGGTGACGGGGATGGTGCTGCTGATGGCTAGCGCGTTTGCAGCACTGAAGGAGATTCGGGGGCGATCGCCCAGGCGGTCTGGTGCCATCATTGGGGACGATCGCGGTAACGAAGAGCATTTGACAGTGTTGCCACCGGTGTTGACGTCGGGGATTTTGCTGGCGGCGGCAATTCTGGGGTTATTAATTTCTCCGAAGCCGCTGGCTAGCGCTAAGGCGATGCAGCAGCAAACCAGTGCGTCGGTGACGGTGACTCGGTCCAATCCCCAGTCTTTCCGCGCTAATCAGGATCCGGCGGAGCGATCGCTAGTGGAGTGGGTGCGCTTACTCAATGTTTATCCGGAGCCCAGTGCCTATGAAGGGCAGCCCATGGAGGTAAGCGGTTTTCTACTGCCGGGGACGCAAGGCGATGGATTGCCGTCGGGGTACATTTGGCTTGCCCGGTTTACAATTACTTGCTGCGCAGCGGACGCTTACCCTCTAGTTCTGCCGGTTGAGCTGCCGGGCGATCGCCCCCAGTCCTACGAGACAGACACATGGCTGGCGGTAACGGGTACGGCGCAAACCACGAAAATTGGTCGCGATCGCCGGTTAGCGGTCGCAGCAAGCCAGGTTCGCCCTATTGATGCTCCTGCCAATCCCTACGAATATTAATGAGTATCGATAAAGATATTGGTAAACGATTGAGCAATAGGCTGCGAAGTCAGGGAAGGCGATTACAGCCGGGAAGGCTGAATTCTGTGGACCGGGCCGCGTGGCTTGTGATGGCGGTGGTGGCGGTGGCGATCGCTCTGTTGCTGTTGCTGGGGGATAATTCGTCGGCGCGGGTGCGTTCTTTTTCCTGGGGCGATCAAACGTTGGCGGCTCCGGATCGGGCATTTATTATGACGTTCAACCGGCCGGTAGACCGGGACAGCGTTGAAAAGAATTTGATGGTGCGGCCGCCGCTGTCGGGACGGTTCAGCTGGTCCGGGGCTCGCATGGCTTACACCTTGGATGAGCCAGTGCGTTACGGGGAAACGTTTTCAGTGCGGCTGGAAGGAGCAAAGACGCTGCCGCTGGGTTTGAAGCGACAGGTGCAGGCTTTTGAGGCATTTCGAGGTACCTTTTCTGGACGTGACGAGGTTTTGGCCTACGTTGGTGTGGATGGCGAGGAGACGGATCGCTTGGTGCTGTACAACGTGACTCAGCAACTTAAAAAGCTGCTGACGCCGCCGGATTTGCTGGTTACGGATTTCTTACCGTTCCCCGATCGCGATCGCATTTTGTTTGGTGCCAGTCTTGCGCCGGATCCGGCTTCATCTCAAAACAGCGACGAGTCTTCTGATGGTGTGCCCTTGGGAGCCAATATATCGGAGCAGCAGCTGTATACGGTGACCACAGGGTTGGGGCAATTACCGATCAAAAGCGCCCAAAATCCCCTTGAGTCAGTTCAGCAATGGTTTAGCGGTTGGTTAAATTCTGGACCGGCGCCGGCTGGGGAATTAAAGCTGGTACTGGATGCGGAGAAGTATCAAAATCTGAAGTTTGACCTAGCTCCCAATGGTCAAACCGTTGTGGTTCAGCGGGTAGAGCGAAACAATCCCGACGAATTTGGGCTGTGGGCGATCGTTAACGAGGAGCCGCCGGAGCGCATTCCCACGAAACAGGGGGGCGAGTTTTTAATTGCGCCGGACAGTCAGGCTTTGGCGATGACTCAGGGGGAGGGGCTGGCAATTTTGCCGCTGCCAGATTCATCCGCTAGCGCTAGCCAGCGTCGTAATGCTTTTCGGCGTACGATTGAGCCCCTGGAGTTCTTGCCAAAGTTTGGAGAGCTGCTGAATTTTTCCCCCGATGGCACTGCGGCTGCGCTGGTGAAATTTAATAAGGATTACACGCGATCGCTCTACATTGCCCGCAATAACGGCGAAGAGTTGGAACTGGGTAATATCAATGGCTCAATTCGCAGCGCTGAGTTTTCTCCCAACGGCGGGTGGCTTTATTGCTTGTTGGCGGAAGTAGTTGGGGATCCCGGTGCAAAAAACTATCAGGAGCAGCCCTACATTGCCGCCTTTGATTTAGGGAATAAGGAAAGCCAGCCCCTGTTACTGTTACCTGATAGCCAAGATATTCAAATGGATTTAGCGCCGGATGGGCGATCGCTGCTATTTTCCCGTCCGGTGCTGATACAGAATCCCGATAAGTCTCGAAGCAGCGCTACGGGAGAGGCTGAAACTGGGCAAGCTATAGAAGCATCCGCTACCGTCAGTCAGCTTTGGCTTCTGAAAACTCTCCGTTCTGAGGAGGGAGAATGGGTTGCTAACGATCCAGAAGCCCTTCCCATTAGCGGCGCCCGACCACGCTGGCTGCCTTAGGTTTAATGGGCGATATTCCTGATTCAGACCTTGGGAAGTTGAGAATTAGGCTATAACAATGCCAGAAAGCTAGTAAGATTTGGCACCCCATTAACCTCAGCAATGACGAATTCCGGCGCTGTAGTTTCTGGCGATGTAAATCCGGTGATGCTGATGCGGCGGCGACGTATCTGCGCAGCTGCCACAACGGGAGCTTTGCACTTATAGGGCTGCATTAAGCTTGCTGTCTGCGTTCGAGTCAATTGTTCAATCCATCATTCACTGAGCCCCGAAACTGAGGTATGTCTGAGCCAACCGCCCACAAAATCTCCGTTGTTATCTGTACTTACAACCGCGATACCTATCTCGGAGATGCCATTGATAGTTTGCTGGTTCAAGATTTTGACGATTTTGAGGTGGTCGTTGTCGATAACGCTTCCACGGACAACACCAAGGGGGTGACGGAGTCGCGCATGGCGAAGGATAGCCGCGTGCGTTACGCCTACGAATCGGAGCAGGGATTGAACTTTGCCCGCAACTGTGGATCTCGAGTTACAAAATCTCCCCTGGTGGCGTATCTGGATGATGATGCGATTGCCACCAAGACCTGGCTGCAGGAAATTTGGGATATTTACCAGCAGGATCCCCAGGTGGGGGCAGCGGGCGGCAAGATTAACCTGCTATGGCCTGAAGGATATTCCCAACCCAAATGGCTATCGCAAAACCTGGCGGGTCATCTGGGAGCCTACGATTTAGGTAATGAGCTGACATTTATCACGGACCCTGGGCTGACTCCCCGTGGCTTGAACTATTCTCTGCGACGGGATGTGTGGGAAGCGCTGGACGGCTTTGATTCCAAGCTGGATCGTTCCGGTAAGAACCTGCTGTCCAATGGTGACCTGTATATCACCCGCTGTGTCATATACA
>JBCCTE010000233.1:0-5526 GCA_039198915.1 Cyanobacteria bacterium P01_D01_bin.73
CAAAAGCCGCAACAACCGCATCCCCTCCTCGTGCACCAGCCCATCCCGATACCGCACCGGCACCATGGGCAACACCTCCGGATCCCGCCCCCCAAATACCTGGCTAAGCTGATTGCTGCTATCCACAAACAACAGCCGCAGCGGCATCGTAAACACCATATGGCAGTTGAGCTGAGATAGCGATCGCCCCCGATCAATAAACAAATACTCCTGCTGGTTACGCCCAGTGGACATAGCTAGGTTATCCATCTTCTCCAAATTGTCCGCCACCACCACCAGCCCCTTTTTGCCCTTGGCTTGGAGTTTGGCGATCGCCGGCTCAATTAATTCTTCGTTAATCGCCCGCAGCAAATCCCCCGTGCGTGTGCCCAAACATTGATGAAGCTGCTCCCGTAAACGTGGACTGTGGCGCACCTGCAACATCAACTCCGCCACCATCAAATTCACCGACACCTTACCCGAATCATCCGCCTTCAACTGCGGTCCCTTCGACGGTCCCAAGGTTGCCCCTTTTATATCAATCTCGGTAGTTAACAACTGCTTCGCCTCATCCACCAACCGCCGAAACCCCTTCGGCTCCTCCAGCTCCAGCCCGTCCAATGTCTCCGCCAACTGCCGGGCGATCGACAACAACACATCGCCCACATCCACATCGCCCATATCCAAATCCTCATCCACGGAAAAATACACCACATGGAACCCTGCCCCCTCCAACCGCTCCACCAACTGCTGCAGTTCCGTGGATTTCCCGCAGCCCACATGTCCCGTGAACAGAGTGCAGGTGGGCAAATCCCGTTTAAGGTCAATGCGATTAAACATGCGGCGAATTACCGCCCCACCGCGCACCGCCGAAAAATCCACGTACCATTTCGCTTGCCGCGCATCGGATAAATTTAGCCCCGTTTGCCCCGGCTCCGTCGATAGATAAAACTCGCGAAAATCAATGTTGCTGGCAGAGGACATAGGATTCACCGAGGCTCCCGCTCAAGGGTTCTGTAGACTCTGCCAATTTAGCCAATCCATCCAAACTGTTCCAAAAATCGCTCACCATTACAACAGCCCATCCTCCCGAATAGACTTTGCCAAATAATCATGAACCATCCGAAACGTAGGCTCAGACTCCCCAGGCGATTTCAGCACAAGCCTCGCTTCTTCCAGCATTTTCAAAGCCCAGCCCAGGTCATCGTCTTTTAGCTTCGGTATGCTTTTTGATAATTCTGATTTCAGGGATGACAAGGATAGGGATCGTTCTCCTGTCCTTTGCCCTGCTTGCCTTGCCAATAGCATCAGTGCCTTTTGGCGCAGTTTGGGCGCACGACAATCGTCGTTACATTGTTCCCTAACATGATTTCGCAGCAATCCTATCTTGCCGCCTGCTGCGCGGTACGAATAGGGCGAGCCTAGTTCCCGCCTTTCTAATTGCTTCCCTATCAACTGCAAATCAGCAGGGCGGACCTTGCGCTTTCCCTCCTTCGTAAATGCAAGATCATCCACAATTGCTGCGGTACTGGCTGGGTCAATAGCAAAATTTGCCCGCTGGAACAGTCGCTCCATCACCGCGATCGCCTGTTCTTGAGAAAAGTAATCCAAAGTCAGTAAGGTTTGAGCGCCCAAAGCTTCATCTTCCATTGCCCTTACTAACATTGCCCATTCCATAAGTCGTGGAACGTATTCCTGTCGGATTGATATGACAATGCTCAGTAGTGGTGAAAGTTTTAAACACCACTCCAAAAAGTCAAATAACGAACCAAATAATGATAAGACTTGACGATTTCTGTTTCTGTCACTGATAAAAGAATTCTCGAACTGGTCAAGAATCAACACTACTTTGAGCTTTCGTGACTGCCAATAGCTCAAAATCAGCTCAATTGCATATTCAACATCCAGCTCATCTTCACCTCTAGCATATTCAGGTGTGGCTTTATCTTGCCATCCTGCCGGGCAAGGGGCTGGTGACATTAATATTGCGTACAACAGCGCTCTAGACCAATTCCCAAAGAGTGGAGTCACCATCACTATTGGCAAAATGGTGATGTTCCTGGTTATAGGGGATTTCGTGGTGATTACTGGCTTTAAACCTGCCGAAATTAAGGAGCTTTTACCTGTCCCAAAAGCTCCACTGACAACTGTCAATCGCGCACTATCGTTTTTAATTCTTTGCACTATTTGGGTTACAAGTTTTCCTCGTCCTGATAGCTCAATGCAGTCTTGATATTTCTCGTGAAGGCTATGGACTGTGTCAAATACTTTAGGGAGTCTGTCTCGAATCATACTGGCTCTAATCGGTGCTTTTGGTCGAGATTTTTGCTCTATGAACGAGCGCTTCAAGTTTTGAACCTTGAGCGATTTTTCACGCTCGCCTGAAGAATGATAAAGAGTTTGTGCAAAATCGAAAACCCCTATCGTTAGCTGAGCATTCCGAGCCTGAATCGCTTCTATCTTTCGCAAAACTCTATCAGTGGTTCCAAGGGCTAGGCCATCTTTACCCTGAGCGCAGGCAATCTTAGCTTGAGATAATAGTAATGATGCTTCTAGTTCATCCCTTTCAACCCCAAAATCCATGTTTTCTTTGAGGATGAGAAAAGCAATTTTGATCATTATTTGAGCGTCAGTCCAGCTTTCACTCCCAATGGCACATTTGGCTGCAAGGTCAAAGTTTTTAGGTCCCCGAAAACCTTTTGGAGCTGGCTTTAGGGGATACGGTCGTTTATCTGTTTTGCATGATTGATCGCGGGCTTTCTTTAGCTCTTGCCATCTTTGCGCGTAGTACAGGCTATCAACCAAATTGTCTAGGCTATTCAGCAGCTCTGCCAACAGCTTTACGACTCCTGGAATCTCATTCGCCTCTCGAAACGCTTTAATTGCATCTCCACGACATCGTCTGGCATATAGCCAAAAATCGGAGGGTTGCCTGTCCAGTAAGAATTCAACGCATGATCGCAACCATTCTGTCAGCCAAACTCGAGCCATACCGATTTGTCGCCATAGCTCAGCTATCGGATTTTTATAAGCTTGCCGCAAGGTCTGCATGGCCTGCTCAAAATACTTTGTGGTCTGCCACCAAGATTCAATAGATCGGTCTCGCCAAGATTCTGTAGATGGATCGTGTTGTGATAGCTCTGCTCGCGATCGCCATAGCTCTGCCAACCAAATTTGAGTCACACCAATTCGTTGCAGTAACTTACGTTGCTTCGCTTCCGTCCAGAGGAAATATCCCTTTAAAACTTTCGACTCTCGCCAAATTTCTATTGCTCTTTGATAGTCAATACAAGACCGTTCAATTCTCGCCGTATCCGTGGTGTCGGTTAACCAAATCAAATGATCAGACCGCGCGCTTAATACCAACGAGTCAGCATTATCCACGTCCCTGCGCAATCGTTTAAACGCTGCCTGCCATTCTGCTACCCGTGCGGGTCTTGACGGCAACTTGTCTCTAAGTTCCGCCACCACTAGCTTATCCACCTGCGATCGCACCCACTCTCGCAGCTCATCCCGCTGAACCCTAAACTCAAATACCGCCCCGGTCCTTAAACTTTCTAGCCCGCTAGTCGCCTCAAAAGCCTCCTCCGTCGTATCGTCCACCCACACCACCACTGGTCGAGCAACGCGATCTCGTAATCGACTCGCCTCCCCAAAACTTCGCGCCAACTCATCGCGCTTCAGCCCGGCACCCAAACAAACCATCACCGCCCCAGCCTCAGGCGACTCATCTAAAGCCATCACAATCCGATCAAAAAGCCCACCATCTGCCCCCACCCAAACCGACACCGGCGATACCGGACATAGGTCTGTTAGCTGAGCGATCGCCGCATCCACCAGCGGACCATAATTGCAGTGCGCCAACATCAGCGTGAACTGCCCTTTCTCCGCCTCAATGGCGAGGGATAGCCGCTCAAGCGATCGCTGATCAGGACGAATTTCCATGGTTATCAACCCACTCCCTGCTAACAATCATGGCATGCAAAAAATGCTGACTATGCTGCGCTCGAATATTGTCAGCTAACTGAGGTGGATTCGGGGGCGATCGCGGGCGGCAAAGTTAGCTCTTTTCCCTTTCTGCCTAGCAGCCAATAGGATTTCATCTCCCCTATTCCCTTAACGTCAATAACGCCGCGCTCTTCAAAAACATACTGATCCTTGAGGTGTTGATAGGTGCTTTCGGTAACCTGGATTTGACCTGCCGCGCTGGACGACTCCATTCGGGACGCGATATTTACCGCATCTCCCCATAGGTCGTAGATAAATTTATGGATGCCAATCACCCCCGCCACAACGGCTCCCGTATTAATGCCAATGCGAATTTGCAGGGGATTTTCCGGGTCCGTATCTAGCTGGGCAATGGTTGCCTGCATTGCCAGCGCCGCATCCGCCACACACTGCGCATGGTCATCCCGCACCGTCGGTAAACCACCCACCACCATGTAGGCGTCTCCAATGGTTTTGATTTTTTCCAATTTGTAATGACGACTAAGGCGATCAAAGGAGGAGAAAATTCGATTCAGCCGATCCACCAGTTCCAGCGGCGTAATAGACGATGCAATCCCCGTAAACCCGACAATATCGGCAAATAAGATGGTCACCTCATCAAAGCGATCCGCAATGGGACCATATTCCACCTTGAGCTGAGCCGCAATCTCCGGCGGCAGGATATTGAGCAATAGCTGCTCCGAGCGATCGCGCTCTGATCGCAACTCCTGGGTACGCTGCTCCACCCGCACTTCCAGCTCATCATTGCCTTTGCGCAGCTTATCCTCAGCGGTGCGCAATTCCTGCAAATACCGTTTCAAGGTGCGAAACACCAAGAACCAAGCGGGAATTAATACCAGCAAAGTGATGCCCGCCAAGCCCCCCGTTAAAATCAGCCGCTGGCGATAGTCTTCAATCTTGCCTTGAATATGGCTTTGGATTGCCTCCTGACGAGCCTCAACGCCAGCGGAATACTGTGCCTTTTGTCGCCCATATTCCACGCTCAACAGCAGGGTCAGCGCCTCCTGCGATCGCCCCAATTTCGTCAAACGGAACGCCTCGTCTTCCATCGCCACCAGCTTTTCATTAGCTGCCTCAGTGGTAGCCGCGTCGCGATCGTCGTAGGAATCTGGAGTTAATTGAATCGACTCGGCAATGGTTTTATCCAGCTCTGCCACATTGGTTTGATATCGCTCTTCCCACTGGCGATCACCCGTCGCTGCATTCATCCGGGCAGACATGGTGAGCACTTCATCTAGATAGGTAATGCGATCGCTGAGCCGCTGTAGACGCAATTCATTACTGACCAGTTCATTAAACGCTCGATAGGAAGCCACCGCGCCGACAACCATTGGCGTAAATAACACCAGGGTAGCGATCGCTGTAATTTTGACTAAATCAGTGGGGCGGCGGACTAAAAACATAAACACCCTTCAGCGTTAATGCTGTTGGTGGAGTGCGAGAAAAAACGATAACGGCAAAGGTGGCAAATGCAGGCTGATAGCTTTTTAAATTAGAAGCTTGAGTCATTATCCAGGCAAAAGGATCACGGCACAAATG
>JBCCTE010000234.1:0-5522 GCA_039198915.1 Cyanobacteria bacterium P01_D01_bin.73
GACCTGCCTACAGCGGCGGGCAGAGTGGCGCGGTATTTGCGTTGAGGTGGTGGCGCTGGACCGAGAGGCGACGGCGGATGAGTTTGCTCAGGTGGATGTGATTGTGGGCGGTGGGGCGCAGGATCGTCAGCAGGAATTGGTCATGCGGGATTTGCAGGGGGAGAAGGCGATCGCCCTTAAAGCCGCTTTAGATGCTGGAACGCCGGGAGTATTCACCTGTGGTTCACCGCAATTGCTGGGGCACTATTACGAGCCGGGGGTGGGGCAGCGCATTGACGGGCTGGGGGTGTTGGATTTGGTGTCGGTGCATCCCGGTCCCGATGCTGATCGCTGTATCGGCAATATGGTGCTGAAAATTACTGCCCCTCGGCTGGCGAAGGATTTGCAGAAAATGTTGGGGCGGGTGCCCTACGTCATCGGCTTTGAAAACCATGGCGGGCGCACAAAGTTGCAGACAGCGGAGCCCTTTGCGCAGGTTATTAAGGGCTATGGCAATAATGGCAAAGACGGTACCGAGGGAGCGTTCCAGGGCAATGCGATCGCCACCTATTCCCACGGACCGCTGCTGCCGAAAAATCCATTTTTAGCGGACTGGTTATTAAAAAAAGCACTGGAGCGCCAAAGGGAAGAATCAGTTACCCTGTCTCCACTGGACGACTCCTGGGCAGACCAGGGACGTGCCATGATGCTAGACCGACTTGGGGTTCAAGAATCTGCCTAGGGCGTGTTATCGGCATGTTATCGGAGAGTTGCAATGAACGAGCTGCCGCCAGAAATCCGACGATTATTTGTAGGTGTCGCCCTGTTTTTAGGGGTGGGGTTTATTGGCATTAGTGCCCTGTTGCTAACGCGATCATCCATTGATGAGCCGCTCAATGAATCCTATGGCGATCGCCCCAATCCCGAAGCCAGCGCCCCCACAGAGCCCGACTCTCCCCCCAGCTCAGAATCACCCGATATTATTTCTAGCTCTCCCAACGGTGCTGCTATTGACTCAGCAGGGTTAGGAGAGCAAAATGGCGAACCAGATTTAGACCAGGTCATTTCTAACTATCGCGGCGAAATTCTACGGAACCGAGATGCGGTGGTGCCACGCTTAAATTTGGGGGCAGCGCTTATGCAAAAGGGGCGGATCCAAGAAGCCCTCGCAGAATATGAACAGGCGCGCCGCATTGACGATAGCGTTCCCGAGCTGCACTACAACTTGGGCAATGCCTATAGCCAAACCGGCCGCCCTGCTGATGCGATCGCGTCCTATCAACAGGCGATCGCCCTGCGCCCCGACTATGCCAACGCCTACTACAACCTGGGCAATAGCCTGCTTATTCTTGAGCGCAATGCAGAGGCGGAAAATGCCTACCGTGAGGCGATCGCCAGCGACGGTCAGTTCGCCGAAGCCTATGGGAATTTAGGAATATTGTTGACCCAGCGCCAGGCCTACGATGAAGCCCGCGCCACCTTGATCCAGGCGCAAACGCTAATGCAGCAGCAGGGCAAAACCGCCCAACTTAGCCAAATAGAATCGGCTCTGCGGCAACTGCCCTAGACGCCGTTAGTGCGGGGCAAGAATCAATTGTTACCAACACTGTTACAGATATTGATGGAGACGTAATGTCTTCTATTTTTTTTGCTGCACAATGGCTGAGCAAAAAAGATTGGTCAGGATGTGAATATGAGTTGGCAACGGGGAACGCAGGCGATCGCAGCAGCGGTCTTAGCCTTGAGCCTAATCGGTTGTGGTGAAGGTAATCAGCCAAATCAATCTCAGGAAAACTCAGCCGCTTCCGCCGCCCAAGCATCACCAAAGTCTAAAGAATCATCAGAGCCCATGGAATCGTCAGAACCCATGGAATCATCGGAGCCCAGCGGTCACGGCGGCCATGGTGGTCACGATCACGGCAGTATGGAGCCCTTTGCGGTTCCTGACGGCGAGCCGGTGCCCAGCGTTGAACTGACTGTAAAGCCGGATCCCGTTGCTGGATGGAACGTGCAGGTAGCGATAGAAAACTTCAAGTTTGCGCCAGAAGAGTTGGAAAATCCCGGCGACTGGAACGCTGGGCACGCCCATTTGTATCTGGGGGATGAAAAAGTCGCGCGTCTATACGGTCCCTGGTTCCACCTAACCGGCGTTAAGCCTGGCGATCACACCCTGCGGGTAACGTTGAATACTAACGATCATCGGGATCTGAAGGCCGGTGACCAGATTATTGAGGCGATCGCCCAATTTACCGTCCCCGAATCCCAGTGAGTGACTTGACTCTGAATTGCCATTGAGAACTGTTGCTGGTAACTGTCGCTGAATTCTCTAGACCTCAAAACATTGGCGGTAGAGGTCAGAACTAAAACCTCTACCGCCAATAGATCTTTTGTCTGAAAGAGCGGACTTACTAAAAAAGAAATCCAAATCGATCAGAGTGACACAAGCTAATCCAGCAAGTTGTCTATGTCCAAACCTGCCCTGCCTGTGCGGGGTTTATTTGTTGCCAATCACTTGATCTTTAAAATCATTGACCTTCGTTGACAGCTCTTTTCGGCTGGATACACGCAGAAGGTAGCGATAAACAAACCAGCCAGAATAGGTAATGCCGACTATCTCGAAGACGGGAGATAGCAGGGGAACTTCGTTAATTGCTCCCAACAGCGCGAACACTAGTTTGACCGAAATAACAGCCGCCAGAATTAAACCGGCGGTCACAATGGGCTGTCGATACTCCCCGTAGAACTTGCTGATGAAATCAGGCAGGTCGGACAGAATTTTGTAAAACTGCTCCAACAGCTCCTGCCATTCCGGAGTTTCTCCATCACTAGCGGTGGCTAGGGATTTTGTCTCGCTGACGTCTACCCCGTTGGTCGTTGCATCAGTGCCCGCGTCGGCGTATTCCGATTTCTGAAGTTCAGGTTCCATGCTGATTAAGGCTTATGTCTAAAGTTCTCTGTTTCTAAGGGCAAATTCTGGGGTGAAGCGTCCGGGGTTCGCTTCTTTGAATTGACCAGTTTGCTAGGAAAATAGCTTACTCCCGCAGTATCCGCAATCCTGTCGCGAACCTTTGCAATAATCGTGCGATTAGTTTGCCCCGTGAAGTGCATTCAAACTAGCACATGGACCGAACTGGAACCGAACCCCGCTGCTAGGATAAATCACGAATAGCGGGGAGATTTATTCGGTCTATGGCAAGCTCTTTTGATGTAGGTAAGGCTGCGCGGGGACAGCTAGGGTCGGAGTTGACGGTGTTGCGAATTATGGATGCGAATTTAGACCGGGCGCGGGAGGGGGTGCGCACGGTGGAGGAGTGGTGTCGGTTTGGGCTGAACGATAGCGAGCTAACGGCGTTGTGTAAAGGGATACGCCAGGAGCTAGGGCTGTGGCATTCGGTGGAGATGCGGGCGGCGCGGGATACGGAGGGAGATGCGGGGACGGCGTTGACCCATAGCCAGGAAGCGCAGCGATCGCACGTGGGAGCAGTGGTGCAAGCAAACCTGTGTCGCGTCCAGGAAGCATTGCGGGTTTTGGAAGAGTACGGCAAACTCGCCAGTCCGGAGATGGGGGCGGCGTTTAAACAGTTGCGCTATCAAGCCTATGTACTGGACAGCCGTCTTCAGGGAGCGCTATCGGAGGTTGCATATGAGGACCGGATGGAGCGGCTGCGACGATCGCCCGTTTATCTAGTTACATCGCCCAATGACCGGCTGGTGGAAATTGTGGAGCAGGCGCTGCAAGGCGGGCTAAGTCTGGTGCAATATCGCGATAAGAATTCTGACGATGGGCTGCGGCTACAGCGGGCGAGGGCATTGAAGGAGGTGTGCGATCGCTACGGGGCTCTGTTTTTGGTGAATGACCGGGTGGATTTGGCGATCGCGGTGGATGCGGACGGAGTGCATGTGGGGCAGCAGGATTTACCGGTGCCGATGGTGCGGGAGTTGCTGGGACCGGGCAAGATTGTGGGCTGCTCGACGACGAGTCAGGAGGAAATGGAACGGGCGATCGCCTGGGGTGCGGATTACATCGGCGTCGGTCCGGTCCATGCCACGCCGACAAAGCCAGGTAAAGCTGCGTCGGGCTTGGATTATGTGCGTTATGCCCTGGAAAATGCGCCGATGCCTTGGTTTGCGATTGGTGGGCTGGATTTACATACAGCAGCGGCAACCTACGAGGCAGGGGCGCAAGGCATTGCGGTGGTGCGGGCGATTATGGCGGCGGATAGTCCCAAGGCAGCAACGGAACAGCTTTTGGCGATCGCCCAAGAATCCCGACGGTAGGTACTACCCGAGCTGAAGGGAAAGCTCATAAACCTGCCGCTTTGACAGACCGTGAGTTTGGGCAAGTTGGCGGCTGGCTCTGGACTTTGAGACGCCTTGGTCAATTAATTCTTGCAGTTCTTTTAGGAGCTGTTCGTCCGATAGCACTGGCTTTTCTGAGGCGATCGCCCCCTCCAATACCAGAACAAACTCCCCTTTCAGCGTCAAACCATGTTCTTCAGGTTTGGACCATTGAGTAACCGCATCTGCCAAGGGTCCGCGCCAGATTGCTTCGTAGCGCTTGGTTAGTTCACGGGCGATCGTCACCGAACGCGTCTCCCCTACTGCCGTCGTCAAATCCGTCAGCGTCGCAATCAATCGATGGGGCGCTTCGTACACCACCACCGTTCTCGAGTCTTGAGCAAGCTGCTCCAGAGAGTCGCGCCGCTCCTTGCCTTTCACCGGCAGAAATCCTTCAAAGCTAAATCGCGCCAGGGATAAGCCGGATGCTACTAAGGCTGCGATCCCTGCACAGGCTCCCGGCACCGGCACCACGGAAACTCCTGCTTCGATACACGCCGAAATTAGCGGCATGCCGGGATCGGAAATTCCAGGAGTGCCCGCGTCTGAAACCAACGCAATATTCTGCCCCTGTTGCAGTTTTTCCAGTAACTCAGGAATGCGTCGCGCTTCGTTGTGTTGATGGCAGCTAATTTGGGGCGTTTGAATTTCGAAATGCTTGAGAAGCTGACCGGTATGGCGAGTATCCTCGGCGGCGATCGCATCCGCTTCCTTCAGAACCCGCACTGCCCGAAAGGTCATATCTTCCAGGTTGCCAATGGGCGTCGCCACCACATAAAGGGTTCCGGTTCCTTCCATAGTCCTACTGAGTTACCCGTAACAGCGGCGGCGCTAGCTTGATGCCACGCTCCTGAATCTGCTCCTGCAATCGCTGTAGGGTGCTCAGATAAATGGGGCGGTAGTCTGGCTTTGTGCACCAAGCCCTTAGCTCCGCAGTGATGGCATGTTCATAGTATGCCGTCCAAGGACAAGTAAAGCTGGGACCGGGATCGTTGAGGATATCGGGATGCTCCTTGGCGATCGCGAACCACATTTCCCGCACCTCATCAAGATCCTGATCAAAGGGCAAAGACAGTCGGAAAAACAACCGACGATGCTGTGCGTGGGTGTAGTTAATAATGTCGCCTTGCCAGACCGTGTTGTTAGGCAATGAAATGATGTTGCCGCTGGCGTCTCTTAAGGTGGTATTAACCAGTGAAATAGCC
>JBCCTE010000235.1:0-5519 GCA_039198915.1 Cyanobacteria bacterium P01_D01_bin.73
GCAAACTGATCCATCAGCGGCACCGCCCGAGTGGCTGGAAAATTATTGAACGAAATAAACATATTCCCCGCCCGCTCCACCGACATAGCGCTCCCCAGCAGCAGGTGTAGCTTGCAGCCCATACTGTGCCCCAGTCCATAAACCGGCAAAGTGCTCCGCCGCAGTTTCCCCAGGCGATACAGGCGATCACGAGTTTGCTCAAATTCTGTAAATACGTCTCGGGCGATCGTCCAATGGTCAAAGGTATTCACAAAAGGCGTCGCAATAATCGCATAGCCTTGATCCGCCAAATGCTCCAACAACCATCGATAGGTAAACTGGGGAGCCGCTGCGATAAATGCCCCGCCGAGGAAGTGGATGAGGGCGATCGGTCGAGGGGGCAGCAATACCCAGTTGCCATTAATTTCTTGCCAAGGATTCATGGCTTGTGCCTAAAAACGCCATCAGATCGAATCACAGCTATTATTCAATACAAATATCACTTACTTGGAGGTGTTATTCCAAAATAGGCATAAAGGCAAATCACAATCCCCCCTACCCAAGAAGCACCTATATTTGTAAGAACTGAGATCGATTCACCTTTACTTTGATGAAATATCATACTGGCAATAAACGCGACCAAACCATTAAAAACCCAGCCGATAAAATAGGATAGGGTAAGCGCTTCTAAGAGAGTAGACCTCCAATACGGTTGTTGCTGTCGGAAAAAAGGTATGGAGAATATTCGCTTTGGCGGTGGAGCAATTGAGAGTGCAGCGATACTCACTGATGAGGCCAATGCTTCGAAACCTAAGACAAACGGCTCCATTTTCTCAGAAGTCCACCCTGCACCGTCACAAATGACATTCTGTACATTCCCAATAACAAAACCAGTGTACAAAGCAAGACAGATCAGAGCTGTCGCTGATAGAACAATGGCTTTATTCGTCGAGTTCAATCTTTGCATTGAACAAATTCCTTATGTTCGATGAAAGGTAAATCAAACCTTAATCAACAAAACAAGCATGAAGATTTGATTTACAAGCCGCAACTCTACTCCACGAAAGATTAGTCAAATCCCAAAAGGTCAAAAATCTCGCGGTCCTTGAGGGGCTCAGCTAACAGTGGCTCTACGTTATCTAACATTCCCTGAGCCAACTTGAGATACTCATCTTGCACAGTGGAGACTTCCGGCTCTTCGTCCATTTCAAAAATTGTGCACTTCTTCAGGCGACTGCGACGAATGGCATCAACAGCACGGAAATGAGCCAATGTTTTTAAACCTACGCGATCATTGAACTTATCAATTTGATCCGTACCCTCGCTGCGGTTAGCAATAACGCCCCCTAAACGCACCTTGTAATTCTTCGCCTTAGCCTGAATCGCCGCCACAATCCGATTCATAGCAAAAATCGAATCAAAATCGTTAGCCGTCACAATTAAGCAATAGTGAGCGTGCTGCAAAGGTGCCGCAAAACCGCCACACACCACGTCTCCCAGCACATCAAAAATCACCACGTCCGTATCTTCTAAAAGGTGGTGTTCTTTTAATAGCTTGACCGTTTGACCAGTTACATAGCCACCACATCCTGTGCCCGCTGGAGGTCCCCCCGCTTCAATACACATGACCCCGTTGTAGCCTTCGAACATAAAGTCATTGGTTTCCAATTCTTCCGAATGGAAATCCACCGACTCCAACACATCAATAACCGTCGGCACCATCTGCTTGGTCAAGGTAAACGTGCTGTCATGTTTCGGGTCACAGCCAATTTGTAAAACCCGCTTACCTAGACGAGAAAACGCCGCCGATAGATTAGAAGAGGTGGTGGACTTACCAATTCCGCCTTTGCCATAAACCGCAATTACCAGTGCCCCCTCAATTTTCATTCCCGGATCTTGATGGACCTGGACGCTACCTTCACCGTCTTCGTGCTTCTTTGCATACTTGCTGGCGATGTTGGGGCGAACTTTTGAAACAACCATGGTCAAAATTCCTAGTTAAGGTTGGTGGGGGCTGGAGAAAAGGTGAATTAGTTGGTGGACTAGTTATTTACCGATACGAGCTTTGGCTTCATAAAGGGTGTCAACGGTAATTTCCGTAATGCCTAAACCTTGGGCAAATTTTTCCGTATTTCGCTTCACTTTGCCGCGCACAAAAAACGGTATTTTCTTAAGCTCGGCAAGACCGCTAGGAGCCCAGGTGACACCTGACTCCTCCTCCGATACGGATTCCGCGGGGTTGGCTTGTTCTTCGGCAGCGATCGCCACCTCAACAGCCTTCTCCGTATCGGCACTGTTGGATTCGGCAGCCGTATGCAGATGGCTCATATGCCCTTCTGCAAATTCGAAATCATCGCGGAACATACCGATTAAATGCTCTTCCAATCCCATCATTAAGGGATGGACCCAGTCGTCAAAAATGACGTTTGCCCCTTCCCAACCCATTTGCGGGGAATAGCGAGCGGGCACATCCTGCACGTGAATAGGCGTTGAAATTACGGCGCAGGGAAGCCCCAACCGCTTGGCAATATGGCGTTCCATTTGGGTGCCCAAAACCAACTCGGGAGCGGCTTCAGCCACAGCAGCTTCTACGGCTAAATAGTCATCCGTAATGACCGCCTCTAAATCGTGCTCTTTCGCTACAGCACGCACCTGTCGAGCAAATTTACGGCTATAGGTGCCAATGCCTACCAGCGTGAAGCCCAACTCCTCCGTAGTAATGCGGGCAGCGGCAAGCACATGGGTAGCATCACCAAAAATAAACACCCGCTTGCCCGTCAAATAGGTGGAATCCACAGACCGGGAATACCAGGGTAGCCGCGATGCGCCGGGAGCTTCCGTCGAGGTTATTCGGGATGCACTCCAGTTTCCCAACGTATCGGAGCGCGATCGCACCAGCACCGCCCCCACATCAATCCCCGTTACGTCGCCAATTTCCTGAATAAAATCACGGGTAGCGCCCACTCCCAGGGGCACCGTTTTCACCGTGGGCTGCTTAAACGATCGCTCCAGCCAACTGCAAACGGTATTGGAAATTTCCGGATACAGGGAAATATTAAAATCCGCGTCGGGCATCCGGCGAATATCATCGGGCGTCGCCCCCAAAGGAGCCACCACGTTCACATCAACGCCCACTTCTCCCAGTAGCTTGATCACTTCCTGAATATCGTCTCGACAGCGAAATCCCAGGGCAGTGGGACCCAGAATATTCGCCTTGGGACGTATTTGAGGATCCCGCTCAGGACGCTGGAATCCTGGCTCTGGCACTAAAGGCAACAGAAGAGTTCGTATCAGGTGATATAGAGTTTCGCTGGCGCCCCAGTTTTCCTTTTTGGAATAGGCGGGCAGCTCCAAATTCACCACCGGCACCGGCAAATTCATCCCTTCCGCCAGAGCCCCCGGCTGGTCCTGAATCAACTCCGCCGTACAGCTTTCCCCCACCAACATCAGCTGGGGCTGGAAGCGGTCGTAGGCATCTTGCACCGAGACCTTCACCATTTCCGCCGTATCTCCGCCCAAATCCCGCGCCTGGAAGGTGGTGTAGGTAACGGGAGGGCGGCGATCGCGACGCTCAATCATGGTGAACAGCAGGTCAGCGTAAGTATCCCCCTGGGGGGCATGAAGAACGTAATGCACCTGCTCCATGGAAGTGGCGACGCGCATAGCTCCCACATGGGGCGGTCCCTCATAGGTCCACAGAGTTAATTCCATAGTTGAAAAGTGAAAGGTCGAATATTAAAAAACGGGGCGATCAAGCAGTCAGCGATTAAGGCAATCAAACGGTAAGCCGTCGTCGTCGCTCCGTCGGTCGAGCAAATAGTTCCGCTAAATCTGCCGCTTGGTCGTAGCCATGCAGAGGTGAAAACACCAGTTCAATGGACCATTTGGTGGACATCCCTTCTGCCTCCAACGGATTCGCCAATCCCAGCCCACATACGGTGATATCCGGGTGAGCCTCCCGACAGCGATCCAACTGCCGCTCCACATCCTGCCCCTCCACTAGCGCAGTCCCTTCAGGCAATAGGGCAATTTCTGCTTCGATTAATTTCCGGTCGATATAGGGCGTCCCCACCTCGACCAAATCCATGCCACATTCCCGAGCCAGGAACCGCGCCAGGGGAATTTCAAGCTGGGAATCGGGGAAGAAAAAGGCTTTGCGTCCGTTGAGCACGTCTCGATATCGCGCCAAACCCATTTCGGCACGGGATACTGCTGGAGCGATCGCCGCCTCAAAATCTCCATCACTGACTCCCCACACATCGGCCGCAGCTTTCAGCCACGCCGTTGTGCCCTCAATACCAAAGGGATAGGGAGACGGCAGTAATTCAGCACCCCGATGGAGGAGCGATCGCACCGTCTCGCTCAAAAACGGCTGAGCAACCAACAGCTTCGTCCCGGGTCCCACCGCCGGCAAATCTGTCGCTCGACGAGGCGGAAAAAACGACACCGGACCGATGCCCAGCCGATCAAACAGCCGCTGGAACTGGTCCTCCACCACATCCGCCAAACTACCCACCACCATCAGCGCGGGTTCATCCGTCTCCTTCTCGGGCATCACCGGAACCATCGCCCCCAAGCACGCATCTTCCCCCTGGGTAAAGGTGGTTTCAATACCGCTACCGGAGTAGTTCAAAATGCGCGTCTGAGGATAGTACTCGCGATTCAGCTTCTCTGCCGCCGTCGCCAAATCTAGCTTGATCACCTCCGACGGACACGACCCCACCAAAAATAGCGTTTTGATATCCGGGCGACGCTCCAAAAGCTGAGCCACAACTCGCTCCAGCTCCTCATTGGCGTCCGCTAATCCTGCCAGGTCGCGATCTCCCAAAATTGCCGTTCCAAATCGGGGCTCGGCAAAAATCATAACCCCTGCCGCTGACTGAATTAAATGGGCACAGGTGCGCGACCCTACTACCAAGAAAAACGCATCCTGCATCTTTCGGTGCAGCCAAACAATCCCTGTCAACCCGCAAAAAACTTCCCGCTGTCCACGCTCTTTTAAAACAGGCAAATTGGGGCCGCCAACCTCTGCTTTAACAGGCGTAGCCGTACAAGGGTTTAATGCCATAAATCATTCTCCTTTTGGGTTAAAACCCTGAGCCTTAACAGCCACCAGCAAGTCATTTTATCTAACAGAGAAAGTCAGCGGCACAAGACTATTTAAGACACAAGCCCGCATATCATTACTGCCAAAACTCGCCGTTTCACCTAGAAAGCACAAGGATTACCTAGTATTTTTGAATCAGACCTCGACAACAGCACCAGGATTAAATCCAGCTACTGCGCACTACAAAAAAGAAAAAATATTAAGCATATTGAAGAAAATTCAACGCACTTAAACCTGAAATCGTACGGGTTTTAAATACCAACAATAGTGTCTCTTGCTTCTAGCATAGATTCAGGATAGAAGTTCCAAACTCTGGATGATCTTTGAAGCCTCGTAGGGATAGTTGACAAGTCCTTTAGATAAGAAGACCTTACGACACAAAACTTTTGAGGAAAATCGCTTCATGGCGCCAGATATCCAGCATGGTCACGCA
>JBCCTE010000236.1:0-5517 GCA_039198915.1 Cyanobacteria bacterium P01_D01_bin.73
CCCGAACGCATTAGCGCAAACGCCTTGCCCCAGTTTCTGGTTTCATCAGCGTCTTAGAGCCCTTATCTTGTTGCTCTGAAGCCTGATCTGACCATCTAGTTTTTTCCACCCCTAGTACGAGATCTACGAGATCATTTAGCGATCGCTATGACTAAAACCCACGTTCCTGCTGTAGATTCCATCGATCGCCGATGGTATCTACAGCAGGAACGTGGGTTTTGGACATAACGATCGCTCTAAATCGCTCAAAGGTAATAAATCGGGGCGCTGGATAAATCTCCAAAGCTAGCAATTAAGCAGATTGGGAGAATTTAAGACCCATCAGTTAGATACGGACGAAACCAGAAACTGGGGCAAGGCATTTGCACCGATGCGTTCGGGGAACGGGGACTCCGGATAGCCCACACTGAGCAAGCACAGCCCACGGGCCGGAGCGGCATACTTAACGCGATCGCGCCATTCCTGCTGCCAAATTTCCGTAAAACTTTCTGGCGTATGGATGCGGCGTCCCACCTGAACAAGCATCCCCACGAGGAGGCGCATCATTCCGTATAGAAAACCGCTCGCCTGGACTTCAATGTCCACCACCTCGCCGCGTCGTTGGCATTGAGCCTCATGCACATCCACCCAAGAGTGGGGGCGATTGGAACCCGCTCGGTGAAACGCCGCCAAATGGTGACGCCCCACAAGGGGACTTAGCGCTTGTTGCATCAGCTCAACATCAAGGAACTCCTGGTAATAGTGCCAGGTGTAGGGCGCGAGGAATAGATTGGGCTTGGCATCGGTATACAGCGTATAGCGATATCGTCGCGATCGCGCAGAAAACCGAGCGTGCCAATCTTCAGAAACTGCCGTCGATGCCAAAATAACGACATCATCCGGCAGGCGAGAATTCAAAACACTAGCCCAACGAGGGGCTGGAATCGGACCTATTGCATCAAAGTGTCCCACCATTGCTGCGGCATGAACGCCGGCATCAGTACGTCCCGCACCATGCAGAACCGTGGGATTCCCAAGGACAGACTCAATAGCAGTCTCGATATCACCTTGAACACTGCGTTCATTAGGCTGGCGCTGCCAACCATGAAACCGGGTGCCCACATACTGAATCATCAAGGCAATGCGTTGCTGCTGTGATGATGTCATAGGTGAATCTAGTCAGTGTGTCTTAAATCTAATGACAATCAATCAAAATAGTCGCCTAGCTCAGCGCCATTAAACGAGTTCAATAATTGCCATCTCAGCATTATCGCCACGGCGGGGGACCGTACGAAGAATGCGGGTGTAACCGCCTTGGCGATCGCCATAGCGACCCGGAGCTTCCGCAAACAAGGCATGAACCAAATCCTTGTCGTACATATAGCCCATAGCTCGGCGGCGAGCAGCCAAGGTACCATCCTTAGCCAAAGTAATCATCCGCTCAACCTCAGAGCGAACAGCCTTTGCCCGCGCCTTGGTGGTCTTAAGCTGACCATTACGAATAAGTTGGGTAGTTAGTGCTCTCAGCAAGGCTTTCCGCTGGTCAGCGGGCTTACCCAGCTTCGGAACACGACGACTATGACGCATGATTTCCTGGGATACTTTATTGCAATAGACAGACGAAAATAATACCAAAAAAATGCCGGGCTGATCATCCTAAAAGACAATCAGCCCGGCAATTAACTAAGCTTTGGCTGCTTTTTCCTGGGGAAGGGTAATACCTAAGCGACGTTGAAGTGCCTCGATAACCTCTTCCGCAGATTTTTGCCCGAAGTTCTTGATTTCCAGCAAGTCTTCCTGGCTAAACTCCAGCAAATCGGCAACCGTATTAATCTGAGCACGCTTCAGACAGTTGTAGGCACGAACCGACAGTTGCAGTTCTTCAATGGGAATCTGGCTACTGGGATCTTGATTCTCCTTCTGCTCACTAGGTGCGGCATCCAGAGTAAAGTCCTTCAGAGGATTGAACAAATCCACCAGGATTGTTGCCGCTTGGCTCATGGCCTGCTGGGGAGAAATTCCGCCGTTCGTCCACACCTCCAGCGTTAATCGATCCTGATTGACAGATTCGCCGATATTGGCATTATCGACGGACCAATTCACCTTATGAACCGGCATGAAGACCGAGTCAATCTGCAAGAAATCGATCGCCGAGGACTCATCCTGACTCCGATCAATTGCCCGGTAGCCACTGCCCCGCTCAATGCGAAACTCCATTTCCAGCGTCGCCCCATCTGCCAGGGTAGCGATGTACTGAGTTGGATCAACTACATCCACTTCCGAAGGCAAATCAAACAAGTCTGCCGTCACCACTGCCGGACCTTTTGCCAGCAAACGACCGATTTGAGACTCTTCAGAATGGCTGCGCAGAACCAACTCCTTCATATTTAGCAAAACATCAAGGACATCCTCGCGAACCCCTGGCACCGTAGCAAATTCGTGGCTGACGCCGGCAATACGAACCGCCGTTACCGCCGTTCCTTCCAAGTTTGCAAGCAGCACCCGGCGCAGCGCATTGCCCACCGTCGTTCCCTGACCGCGCTCCAAGGGACTCAGAACAAATTTACTGTATTGATTTCGATTACTCTCGGTGCTTGACTCTACACACTCGATTTGAAACTGCGACACAACGCCACCTCCCAGCTTGTACTCATCAATTACCAGCGAAGGCGCTACTCACAACGCTTAGCTGGTCTCAATTCAACACCACAGAACCAAAGAGAAATGATGGATAAAACCACCAAAACTTGGGCATCCTATACTCGGCGGCGCTTCGGAGGGCGGCATCCATTGTGAGGAATGGGAGTGACGTCGCGAATCAGGGTGATTTCTAGTCCTGCACCTTGCAGTGCACGAATCGCAGTTTCACGACCCGACCCCGGTCCGCTCACCATCACTTCAGTTTGGCGCATGCCCTGCTCAACGGCACGGCGAGCAGCAGACTCAGCCGCAGTTTGGGCTGCAAAGGGAGTGCCTTTCTTAGCGCCCTTAAAGCCGCTTGAACCAGCCGAGGCCCAGGAAACCACGTCTCCCTTCAGGTCGGTAATAGTGATGATGGTGTTGTTAAAGGTTGACTGGATGTGCGCAACACCACTGGGGACGTGGCGCTTCTGCTTACGAGATCCAGAGCGTTTGACGGGTTGCTTGGCCATAACTGACTGAGGTTGTTGAAATTACGTGCGGTTGAATTACAGGCGGGCGGGCTTAGTACAAAATCTTGATGCAGGACCTAGCAGAGACTAAGCGCGGGATTGGCAAATTACTTCTTCTTACCGGCAACGGTGCGACGGGCGCCACGGCGGGTCCGAGCATTGGTACGGGTTCGCTGTCCACGTACTGGTAGACCAGCACGGTGGCGTCGACCACGGTAGGTGCCGATATCCATCAGACGCTTAATATTCATGGCTTCCCAACGGCGTAGGTCACCTTCAATTTCGTAGTTCTGCTCAACTTCAGAGCGAAGGGCAGCCACGTCTGAGTCAGACAGGTCGCGAACTCGCGTGTCCGGGTTAACTCCCGTTGCAGCTAATACTTTTTGCGATCGCGTCCGACCGATGCCATAGATATAGGTCAGACCAATTTCAATGCGCTTCTCTCGGGGCAGGTCCACGCCAGCAATTCTTGCCACTTTCTTTTATCTCCCTCAGTACAGTGAAATGATGATGTTTGGCGGATGGGCTAAGAGTTGTGGTACCCCAATAACGATTAAGAGGCATTCACAAGCTCTTTACTATAGCTCTTAGGAAAATTCCGGTCAAGTTCTAGAACAAGCTTTCCAGTATTTGTCAACTTGACAGTGAACTTATTTCATTTAGCGCTTATTTTTCAGGCGATAGGTAATCCGCCCTTTGCTGAGGTCGTATGGAGTAAGCTCCACTTTGACGCGATCACCAGGCAAGATTTTGATGTAATTTCGGCGAATTTTTCCCGAGATATGGGCTAAAACATTAAACCCATTATCGAGATCAACCCGAAACATGGCGTTCGGAAGGGATTCCGTTACGGTTCCTTCCATTTCAATCAGATCTTGCTTAGACAAAGTGGAGTCTCCCAGCCAATGGCTTCAAAGTAATAGGGTTTACGGTCAAGCCATCCACGATTCGCACTCGCTTCGCAAATGACAATTCCGCCTCAGCGGGTCGGCAGCGATGCCCCAACAGGCTAAACGCTCGACAGTGGTCGGATTGAAGACTTGAGCAGATCGCTTACGGCACCTAGCTCAGCGTCTCCATCAACCACGGTGAGTTCAGGGCGATCGCCGTAGAACTTCAAAATAGGAGACGTTAGCTCATGGAATACATCCAGGCGACGGCGAATAACGTCCTCAGTATCATCCGAACGACCCTGCGCCTGCCCACGGCTCAGCAAACGCTTGACCAAGACGTTGTCCGGAACCTCCAGACTCAAAATGTGATCAAAGGACTGCCCCATATCCGCCAGCATCTCATCCAGCTTTTCAGCCTGGGCAACATTACGCGGAAAACCATCTAGGATCCAGCCAGATGCAGCATCAGACTCCTTCAGGCGCTCTCGAATCATGTCCAAGATTAGGGAATCAGGCACCAAATCGCCCTTATCCATATAGCCCTTGGCTTTGACGCCCAACTCAGTCTGATTCTTCACTGCGGCGCGCAGAATATCCCCAGTGGAAATATGGGGAATGCTGAGCCACTGAGAAACGATTTGAGCCTGAGTTCCTTTGCCTGCACCCGGCGGTCCTAGAAAAATTAAACGCATTATTGCTTCACCATGCCCTCATATCGCTGAGAGATAACGTAGGTTTGAACTTGCTTGGCGGTGTCGATCGCAACCCCCACCAAAATCAGAAAGGATGTGGCTCCCAAACCCTGAAAAGTTCTGACATTCGTCGCACTTTCCACAGCAGTCGGGACGATCGCCACCAGCCCCAAAAAGACAGCTCCCAGGAATGTCAATCGATTCAGCACCTGCTGAATGCGATCGCTGGTCGCCTGACCGGGACGTACCCCAGGGATACTCGAGCCCATCTTTTTCAAGTTTTGGGACATATCCACCGGGTTAACAATAAGAGAGGCGTAGAAATAGCTGAAAAACAGAATCAATGCCAAATAGACCAAGGCATATAGCCAAGGCGTAACCCCTGTAGGACTCAAATAGGTCGCAACCTGAGCCAGTGCCGGATTGTTCGTAAATTGCGCTAGCGACGCAGGCAATACCAAAACGGCAGTGGCAAAAATAATCGGCATTACGCCGCCTTGGTTCAATCGCAACGGCAGGTAACTACTGCGCTCCTGATAGACCCGACGACCAACCTGGCGGCGAGCAGAAACGATAGGAATTCGGCGGGCACCCTCTTGAACGAAAACAATACCGACAATAGTTGCCAGGAATGCTAGAACCAGCAGGATGATGCCACCAACCACTTCGCGATCACCACTTTGGGCTAACTCCAACGTCTGCCCAACCGAACGAGGGAAAGTTGACACGATATTGATAAAAATCAACAGCGAAGCGCCATTGCCAATGCCTCGCTCAGTGATGACCTCACCCAACCACATC
>JBCCTE010000237.1:0-5511 GCA_039198915.1 Cyanobacteria bacterium P01_D01_bin.73
AGCTGTTGGGATGCATCCACTGCCGCCGTAGCCGCTCCACCCAGCCCCCGCCGCTCACATCTCCGTAGCCGTAAACAATGCTGTCCCCGATCGCCAAGACCTTCAGCGGCTGGGTAACTTTGGGGCGATACTGCTCCTGGGTTGGCTTGGGATTTTTGGACGGGGCAGCGTAAACCGCTTTGGAGCTGGGCTGGATTGCCAACAAATCGGGCAGGTCGGACGGAGAAAAATCGGACTTGGGCGAGATGGAAACGGTCATAGACAGGCGCAATTGAGTGAGGGCGATAAAGAATACACGGCTGGAGTGCGGTGTCTCAGTCTGGCACCCATCCTACTGGCTAATGGGAGAGCATCGAGCACATTTTTGTTGTATCTTTTGCTTCGTTTCAAAACAATGCTTTTCTAGCAGGCAATACTCTGAGATTTTTCCGTGTTTGATAGTTAATCGCTCAGGAGTCGGAAGAAATCAGGCGGAGGCGGGGTAGTGATGATGATCGGGCGATCGCCGCGGGGATGGCGAAAGGTTAGACGGCGGGCGTGGAGGCTGTAGCCACAGTCCCCCGGCAGCGGGTGGGGCGGCTGGGCGTTCAGTATGGGAATTCCACCGATTTGGTACAGGGGATCGCTGGCGAGGGGAAAGCCTGCCGCCGCCAGATGGATGCGAATTTGGTGGGGGCGACCGGTTAGGATTTTGACTTCAATTAAGCTTTGTTGTTGCGAAGTGTCTCTGGATACCACACGGCAGATGGAGTGGGCAAATTTTCCAGTGCTGTTAGCCGCGCTGTCTGGCACTGCGCCGTAGAGGGTGCCAAGGGTGGGGTGGGGCAGTTTGCCGATGGGAGTGCTGATGGTGAATTGACCTTTGGGCGGTAGTCCAGTGGCGATCGCCCAGTAGATTTTCTCGAGGCGGCGATCGCGCATTTGTTGGGTTAGCTGCGATTTAGCCAGGGGCGATCGCGCTAGCAGCATCAGCCCAGAGGTCCCACGCCCCAGCCGATGGATAGGCACCGGGGGGACATCGCCAGCGTACTGACGTTGCAATTGCCGCAGCAAAGTGTGCTCCAAAAATCCGCCCGCAGGCATTACCGGCAACCCCGACGGTTTAGATACCACCAGCAAGTCAGCGTCTTCGTAAAGGATTTGGATATCGAGGGGGACAGCGGGCTCTTGCCACGGTGGGCGGTGATATTCCAGCGCCTGCCCAGTTTCTAAAACTTGGTCAGCGGTAGCAGGCTGCTTTCCTTTCCCGTTACCCAGGTAGATTTGTTCAGATTCGAGGCGATCGCGCCAGGTTTCCACGGAAGAGTGGCGATAGCGCCGGGCATAGAAATCTAGGACCGTTTGCCCGGCATCCTTTGGGGCGATGCGATCGCGATACACCCACCCAGAATTAAGCTTTGTCTGAATCGACAGAACCTCATCCGGTTGGGTCTTATTTCTTTTTGCTTCAAACGCTGACACTTGGCTTCAAGGGGGACGTTCTAGTGCACTTCCAAGGTAAGCACGTAGCGTCCCAAAGCCAGCTTTTGCGCCCAAAGTTCGTATTCCAGACGGAAGGCAGTGGGAATACCTTTGCCCTCCAATTCGTAGGAGCGGGTAAAGTTGCGCAGTCGCAGCTGTTCGTGGGGGCGATTCTTGCTCGTTTGCAGCCAGTAGCGACTGGTGCCGTAGACCCCTTGTTCCCAAAGGTGCCGGTAGCTAAAGCCGCCGTTGCCCTGCATGGTCAAAATGGCGCGGGAAGGGGATAGCTCCAACCAAAGATGACGGTCCGGCAGGGTTTCCAAAGGCCCCTTTCCTCGAGAGGACGGCGCTAATCCCAGCAGGTCCCGCGCACCTTCACCCGGAGTCACCTGGGGCGAGTCGTCTGACTTATCAGCTTTTGCTTTTTCCGCCAGCAAAGGTTCCGAAAACAGAATATGACAGCGTTCAGCATCCTTGCGGTAAAGAATAGCGGTGGTCTGTACCGAGGATTGCAGCGGTAAATCCAGGGAAATCAGAGAGAGGCTAACTAATTTGCGGTGGCGGGCAAACATGAGGCTCAGGGCAATAAATTGCGATGAGGGACAGGTCGAACTTGAAGACTTGGGCGAAGAAAATAGCTAAAAAACTTTGAAGATGCGTCTGGGCGGACGTGAATTGGAGAGGCGATCGCGCCCCCAGAAAACGATAGGATTTCCTCTGGACCTTTGGAACCCGCTAACGGTTAATTAATGCGTTGATTGATTATCAATTAATTTACGCCAATTAATTGAGGCTGATTTATCGCTCGATTAGCGGTGGCAGAAGACAGTTACAAAAGACGACTACTCAAGACAACTCAAGTTGGTATCCCATGCCCAATCCCATCATAACGTCCCGCTTCGATGGTCCTCAGCAAACTTTGACAATTGCCCCGCCTCAAGGTGGACTTAGCCTGCGCGGTCGGGTGCAAATCCCCGGCGACAAATCTATTTCCCACCGATCGCTGATGTTGGGGGCGCTGGCGGAGGGGACGACCACCATTGAGGGGCTGCTGCTGGGGGAGGATCCTCGCAGCACGGCGGCGTGTTTTCGGGCGATGGGTGCCGAAATTAGCGAGTTAAATACCGAGCAGGTCACCGTTAAGGGCATCGGGCTGGGAAATTTGGAGGAGCCGATGGATGTGCTCAACGCGGGCAATTCCGGCACGACCCTGCGGCTAATGTTGGGCATTTTGGCGTCCCACCGCGATCGCTACTTTACGGTGACTGGCGATGATTCACTGCGGTCGCGGCCGATGGGGCGAGTGATTAATCCTCTCAAAAAAATGGGGGCGGAGATTTGGGGACGCAAAGGGGATACGTTGGCACCGCTGGCGGTCCGAGGGCGATCGCTCCAGCCCATCACCTATAAGTCTCCCATTGCCTCGGCGCAGGTAAAGTCTTGCCTATTGTTGGCGGGATTGATGACCGAAGGCGAAACCAAAGTTATCGAGCCGGCGCTGTCGCGCGACCATAGCGAGCGGATGTTGCGGGCCTTTGGTGCCACCGTCAAGGTCGATCCCGAAGAAATTAGCGCCGCTGTTGTGGGACCGGCCAAGTTAACGGGACAGCGAGTAATCGTACCGGGGGATATTAGCTCGGCGGCGTTTTGGCTGGTGGCGGGGGCGATCGTGCCTAACTCCGATTTGGTGGTGGAAAACGTGGGCATTAACCCTACCCGTACCGGGGTGTTGGAAGTGCTGCGGGATATGGGGGCTGATTTGACCCTGGAAAACGAGCGGGATGCGGCGGGCGAACCGGTGGCGGACATTCGGGTGCGTACTAGTCAGCTAAAGAGCTGTGAAATTAGTGGCTCCGTGATTCCTCGGGCGATCGATGAAATTCCAATTTTGGCGGTGGCGGCGGCCTGCGCTGAGGGCAAAACCGTGATTCGCGATGCGGCAGAGTTGCGAGTTAAAGAGAGCGATCGCCTAGCAGCGATGGCCAGTGAACTAAGTGGCATGGGAGCAAGCATTACCGAGCAACCTGATGGATTAGAAATAATTGGGGGAACTTTATTGCAAGGCGCATCGACGGATAGCTATACCGATCACCGTATTGCCATGAGTTTGGCGATCGCGGCTCTAGTGGCAAAAGGCTCCACCGAGATCCACCGCGCCGAGGCTGCCGCCATCTCTTACCCCAACTTTGTACCCACCTTGGAGACCCTTTGCCAGAGCTGATCAGGTCGAAGTCATCCAGGAAGCGATCAGCCGATACTGCCTGTGTCGAGTAAACATGCCAGGTAAATTGGGGCAATCTATAAAAGGTTTTCAAACTCCGTCGTCGAACTGTTCTACCCCGGCTATCAAGCTCGTCGTAACCTTTACCTATCCTCGGGGAAACAAGCGTTTCCGAACTTGACTCGCCCTATTCAACTCCACTCTTACAACTTGCCAAACCTTCTACCATGCAAACTTTCGCCGACCTCATCAACAACCTTGACGACTCCGCAGGAGACGCCATCAACGACATCCTCGACGACGTGGATGCCAGTGTTGTTGGCACTCAAGTGAGCAATTTCCTCGACCAGAACGTTGACCTAATCAACGATGTTCTGACAGGAGAGCCGGCCACCGCAGCCTTGGCGAACGGTATCAACGACCTGGTCAATAACTCTGTGCCTGGCGTGAATGCCTCGGTTACCCCCGACGAAATTACCGACGCTGTTGAAGATGCGCTGCCTATCCTTGGGGCGATCGTCGGCGGTCCCATTAGCTTTGCTCCGGTGTTAAACTTGGCGACGGATTTGCTGACTGGCGAAGTGGTTTCGAACGTTGTTGAGGACGGTTTGGATCTGTGGTTTAACCGCAACCAGTACCTCATCGAAAACCCCGACGTTGCCAATGCCGAAGTCGATCCGTTCCTACACTTCCTACAGTCCGGCGCTTTGGAAGGTCGCCTGGCTAATGTCTTCGACGAGCAGTTCTACTTGGAAAGCAACCCCGACGTTGCAACGGCTTTGGCGTCCGATGGTGTTTCCTCTGGCTGGTTCCACTTCATCACCAACGGATTCCGGGAAGGGCGATCGCCTGCGCCCGGCGTTGGTGGAGCCCTCGGCGGCGCGATCTCCAGCACCATCAACCAGCTAACGGATGCCGGAATTCTCTAACGCTTGGTAAGCCCTTTTAGTCGCCCATAGAAGGGTGAAGCACTGCTTCTAGCAACGCTTCACCCTTCCAGTGTTTTTGGGCAATATTTTTGGGCAACCTGAATATGGCGTCAATCGAACGGGAACGGTATCTCAAAGCGCTTAGTTAAGCCAACCGAGGTTTGGAAAATTACCGAGGTATGATGGGAAGGGTTCCAGGATTGTCTACAGTTCCAGTCTTTAGCTCACCTGTCTATGACCATGAAGAAGAATCTTGCGCTGGGGGCGACAGCTACTGTCGTTGCAGCGATTACGTTAGCCGGCGCTGGCATTCGTCTTGCCCAAGGAAATCCTTTTTTCAAAAACAACCCCAATGAGGTTGTGGATGAGGTCTGGCAGGCTGTCAATCGGAATTATTTAGACGCCACCTTTAATCAAGAAGACTGGATGGCGGTACGAACTGAGTACGTTCGCGATCGCGTCTACAATCAGCCGGAAGACGCCTACGCTGCCATCAAAGAAATGCTAGAGAAGCTGGGTGATCCCTACACCCGCTTCCTAGAGCCGGACGAGTTCCGCAATATGCAAATTGACACTTCCGGTGAGCTGACCGGGGTGGGCATTCAGCTGGGGCAGGACCGCGAAACCAATGAGTTGGTTGTTGTTGCTCCCATTGAAGATTCGCCAGCATTTTCTGCGGGAGTGTTGGCTAAGGACAAGATCGTGGCGATCGATGGCAAGTCCACCGAGGGGATGGACATTAACGACGCGGTGAAGCTGATCCGTGGTCCCGTGGGCACGACGGTGACGCTGACCGTAACCCGTGACGAAAAGAAAATTGAGTTCCCTATCAAGCGCGATCGCATTGAGCTGCACCCGGTGCGCCACGAGGAGCGTAAGGAGGAAAACGCGCACTTTGGC
>JBCCTE010000238.1:0-5484 GCA_039198915.1 Cyanobacteria bacterium P01_D01_bin.73
ATAAAAGCAGATAGAGCAATGCCTAAATAGGCGTAGAGGAGACTGCGGGGAAGTTCGATTGTCTGAAGGATGGAAATAATTGCATAGAGCAATAGCAACGCACAAATAATTTCTCCTAAAATGTGATTTGAAAATGGCGAGATGGCAAAGATGAAAATTAGCACTGCGAGCAGCTGCTTATACTTTTCGGGATGTACACGAAACAGTTTCTTTGAACGCATGAATTGGTGTCTCTGATGCTAAAGCTGGTGTAGTTAGTGATTGCAACTTCCCAACATATCGAGACGGGTGACCTGTGATCAATGAAAGGCGATTACTTTCCCTGGTAAATCTGGTCATAATGAGAGAATTGCAACCTGCCCAAGCTCTGAGTTTCGAAATTTCCCTACTATGGCCCTTTTCAATCTGCAAGCGCCCTTTAAACCCACTGGAGACCAGCCCCAGGCGATCGCCAAACTCGTAGAGAACGTCAACGCTGGGCAGAAATTCCAAACCCTGCGCGGGGCAACGGGAACGGGTAAGACTTTTACGATTGCTAGTGCGATCGCCCAGGTGGAACGTCCGACGCTGGTATTGGCCCACAACAAAACATTGGCGGCACAGCTTTGTAATGAACTAAGGCAGTTTTTTCCTAATAATGCCGTCGAGTATTTTATTTCCTATTACGATTACTATCAGCCGGAAGCTTATATTCCCGTCAGCGATACTTACATCGAAAAAACAGCGTCAATTAATGAAGAAATTGATATGCTGCGACACTCGGCGACGCGATCGCTATTTGAGCGTCGAGATGTTGTGGTTGTGGCGTCGATTAGTTGTATTTACGGACTAGGAACACCGTCAGAATATTTAAAAGCGGCGATTAGATTTGAGGTGGGTGAAGAGCTAAATCAGCGGCAAGTTTTGCGCAGTTTGGCATCGGTGCAGTACGAGCGAAACGATATTGAAATTGCGCGAGGGCGGTTCCGAGTTAAGGGCGACGTATTAGAAATTGGTCCCGCCTACGAAGATCGAACGATTCGCATTGAATTTTTTGGAGATGAAATCGACGCCATTCGCTATGTAGATCCGGTAACAGGGGAAGTTCTACAAAGCCTCGACAAAATCAATATTTATCCCGCTCGCCACTTTGTTACTCCAGAGGAGCAATTAGAAGCTGCTATCCAGGCAATTCGCAATGAGTTGGCTCATCATAAAGTAGCGTTAGAAAACGAAAGTAAGCTGTTAGAAGCCCAGCGTATTGATCAGCGGACTCGCTACGATTTGGAAATGCTGGAGCAGGTAGGTTATTGTAACGGCGTCGAAAATTATTCTCGTCATTTAACGGGGCGTCAAGCGGGACAGCCACCAGAGTGCTTGGTGGATTATTTCCCCAAGGATTGGCTGCTGATCCTGGATGAATCCCACGTGACAGTGCCGCAGATTCGAGGGATGTATAACGGTGACCAGGCGCGCAAGAAAGTACTGATTGATCACGGCTTTCGTCTGCCTTCTGCCGCCGACAATCGCCCTTTGAAGTCCGATGAATTTTGGACCAAGAATAATCAGTGTATTTTCGTTTCGGCAACCCCTGGCGATTGGGAAATTGAACAGTCCCCCGATGGCGTTGTGGATCAGATCATTCGTCCTACGGGAGTTCTAGATCCTGAAGTGTTTGTTCGTCCAACGGATGGGCAAGTAGATGATTTGCTGTCAGAAATTGTCACCAGAGTGGACCGTCAAGAGCGAGTTTTAGTGACAACTTTGACGAAACGAATGGCAGAAGATTTATCGGAATACTTCCTGGAGCGTAAAGTAAAAGTTCGCTATTTACACTCAGAAATTCAATCCATTGAACGCATCGAGATTTTGCAATCTCTACGCAAAGGGGAGTTTGACGTATTGATCGGGGTCAACCTTTTACGGGAGGGATTAGACTTGCCAGAGGTCTCGCTGGTGGCAATTTTGGATGCAGATAAGGAAGGCTTTCTGCGGGCAGAGCGATCGCTAATCCAAACCATTGGACGGGCAGCACGACACGTCAACGGTCAGGCGATTCTATACGCTGATCGCCTAACGGACAGTATGGATCGAGCAATTACGGAAACAGAACGCCGCCGTAAAATCCAACATGCCTACAACGAAAAACACGGCATTACGCCACAGCCAATCATCCGCAAACAATCCAACTCAATTTTGGAATTTCTGGATATTTCTCGTCGCCTAAACTCTCAGGAACTGGAGGAAGTTTACGAAAAATCCTACGACTTAGATCTGGCAGAAATTCCAACTCTAATCGAAAAATTAGAGGCGCAAATGAAAGAGGCTGCCAAGGATTTGGAATTTGAAGAGGCGGCGAAATATCGCGATCGCATCAAAAAACTACGGGAGCGACTATTAGGAAAAGCCCGCCCATCTTGAATGAGTATCCCTACCCTGGAAACGCCACGACTTAAACTCCGTAAATGGCAATCGGGTGATCGCGACTTATTGGTAGCAATGAATCGCGATCCTAAAGTTATGGAATTTATGCCCAAGTTGGCGACACCGATTGAAAGTGATGCTTTGTTGGGGCGTATTCAAGATCATTTTGCAGCTTATGGTTATGGATTTTGGGCAGTGGAACGGTGTGCCGATGTCCATCGACCATTTATCGGATTCATTGGATTAGCGGTTGTAAGCTTTGATGCGTCCTTCACTCCCGCTGTTGAAATCGGCTGGCGATTAATGGCAAATCATTGGGGTGAAGGGCTGGCAACGGAGGGGGCAAGAGCAGCACTAAAGTTTGGATTTGAAACGCTGGAGCTGGAAAAAATCGTTTCCTTCACTGCATTTCATAACCGGCGATCATGGCGAGTCATGGAAAAGCTGGGAATGCAATATTGCGGCACCTTCGAGCATCCCAAGCTGTTAGAAGGCCATCCTTTGCGACTTCATCGTTTTTATGAAATTAACCAGCAAGACTATCAACGAGCTCTTTAAAACCAGTGGCGGTGCATCTGCCGCATAAATTCCTCGGTAATGGGAAATCCTGAGCGATCGCCAATCACCGAATCAATTCCACATTGAGGACATAGTGCCGTTTGTTCTGAGCTGTTTGGCTCGTCGATCCAGTCTGCGATCGCCGACGGCTCAAAAATCTTGCGGCAGTAAAAACAACCACATCGCTCACTTTCCAGAAGTTGCGATCGGTGGCGGATAGAGAACTGATGAGCAACTTTGACATCCCCAGGCTTGCCGGGAAACTCAGCCGCATTGTGCGCGTTCATCTAGAAGCCCATTACTTTGGCAACGGTTTCTAGGTTTGCTTCCAAGCCTTGGTGATAGCTGGCTTCGCTGGAGCTGTCGATCGCCGTCTCAGGGTCCTTCAGACCATTACCGGTCAACACACAAACAATTTTGGAGTTTGCGGGAACTTCGTCCTTCACCTTCAGCAAACCAGCAACGGATGCAGCGCTGGCAGGTTCGCAGAAAATCCCCTCTTCGCCCGCCAAAATTTTGTAAGCGTCCAAAATTTCTTCGTCGGTAACGGAGTTGAATGCGCCCTGGCTGGCTTCACGGACGGCGATCGCCTTGTCGTAGCTAGCGGGATTACCAATGCGGATGGCAGTGGCGATCGTTTCTGGATTTTCAATGGGATGACCCGCCACCATGGGAGCCGAACCCGCCGCCTGGAATCCCATCATTCGGGGCAACTTACCACAGCGCCCTTCCTGGTGATACTCACAAAATCCCATCCAGTACGCCGTAATATTTCCGGCATTTCCCACGGGAATGCACAGCCAATCCGGCGCATCTCCCAGGGTATCCACCACCTCAAACGCTCCGGTTTTCTGACCCTGCAATCGGTAGGGGTTCACTGAGTTCACCAGCTTGACCGGGTACTTGTCGGAAATTTCCCGCACCATCGCTAGCGCCCGGTCAAAATTCCCCTTAATTGCCAACACTTCTGCGCCATACATCAGTGCCTGGGCTAACTTACCCATCGCCACATAGCCGTCGGGAATCACCACAAATGCTTTCATCCGACCGCGTTTGGCAAATGCAGCAGCGGCGGCGGAAGTATTACCGGTGCTGGCGCAGATCACGGCCTCGGCTCCCTCTTCCTTCGCCTTGGTCACCGCCATGGTCATCCCCCGGTCCTTAAAGCTACCGGTGGGATTTAAACCGTCATACTTCACAAAAACTTTCACGCCCTTGCCGATGCGATCGCTCACGGCCGGCACCGGAATCAGGGGCGTATTTCCCTCATGCAGCGTCACCACAGGCGTACTGTCAGTCACCGGCAAATAGCGGCGATAGGCCTCAATCAATCCCGGCCAGCCTTGGTGTGGCAGACGAGCATTGGGCTGGGATGAATTGTCAGACTGGGCAGTGGCGATCGCGGCAGTGGATGTCATATCTGCGGGTAAATCGAAGTTGAATTAGCCCCAACGAACGGGTAGCCAATTTGCAATGGTCAATACTAATTAAGCTTTAGACGTAAAAGCCTTAGGGCAGCATAGTCCAGTTTATCGTGGCGCGCTAGGGCCACAGCCCCTACAATCACCAGGGACCCAGTTGAGCCAACATTTCCCTAAAAGTCATAGGCTGCTAAGGAAAATGCACCAGCCCATAGGCAGTCAAATGGCTGTATTGTGAACTTTGGTGTACAAATCGTGGTTAGGCCTTGCCATATCTACGCTCTACGAGACCCAAAATAATTACTCCCATCTAAGAACCTTCCTGTTTAAGACCTGCACGGACTAAAGCCCATGACAGTATCTACGCCCACCGCCCCAAAGACATTTCCCAAAGATCCAGGTTTTGGACTACGGGACATCATCGCCACGATTCCTCGCGAATGTTTCAAGAAGGACGCGAAAAAAGCCTGGGCGTCGGTAGTGTTAACCATCGTTGCCAGCACTCTTGGCTACGTTGCGATCGCCTACTCCCCCTGGTTCCTTCTCCCCTTCGCCTGGTTTTTCACCGGCACCGCCCTAACTGGTTTCTTCGTTATCGGGCACGACTGCGGTCACGGCTCCTTCTTCCAAGGCAGAAAACTCAACAACATCGTTGGCCACCTGTCCTTCCTGCCCCTGATGTATCCGTACCATGCCTGGCGCGTACTCCACGACATCCACCACATCAACACCAACCGGATGGACCTGGACAACGCCTGGAAGCCCTTCACCGCCGAAGAAATGGAAGAAGCAGGCGCAATTCGAGCCGGCGGCTACAAGGCAATTCGTGGCTGGTTTTGGTGGGTCGGCTCCGTTGCCCACTGGTTCCTAATGCACTTTGATTGGACCAAATTCCAAGGCAAAACCCGCCAGCAAATCAAATTCTCCTCCCTCTTCGTCATCATCGGCGCTGCTCTCTTCTTCCCGACCCTGATTGCCACTACGGGAGTCTGGGGGCTCGTCAAATTCTGGGTAATGCCTTGGTTGGGATACCACTTCTGGATGAGCACCTTCACCATTGTTCATCACACCGCCGAGCACATCCCCTTCCGCCAGCCCGAAG
>JBCCTE010000239.1:0-5480 GCA_039198915.1 Cyanobacteria bacterium P01_D01_bin.73
CGCTCTGCCAGCACGATTTGGTACTGAGCCAGCGCCTTACGGTGGTAGTGGGTTCCAATCCACCAGCCGATGGTAGCCCCAAGGGCAACGACTCCAACCATGGCAATATGACCAGCAACGATCCGTTGCCTGACAGTCAAGTAAAGCCATTTTCTACGCAAGGAAGACATGGGCGTTGCCCTGATTTCTTAAAGAGCAATCGAAACTTAAGCGATGCACTGCTACCCAAGTGGCATATTATTCAAGCCCCAAACCACTGGAGCCAAACTCTTAAAGCCCGCTATGTATACTCGGACATCTCGCCTTAATGGAGATGAAGAATGCCAAAGGACATAGGGGGCTCCATCGTCGTTACCAAGCACCAGGAAAGTTCACAATGTCTTTCATAAGATTACCCAATCTCAACATCTCTTCCAGTAAGAACAACGGTGTTGGCGCATCAATTGTAATTTTTGTTTACTAAGTGAAGTCGAGCGACTCGCGCGATTAAACAATGCGATTAGAGGTCGGGAATGCGACTGAAGGTGGGGAGTGTGAATGAGCTGCTTGGCAGTGTCTAGATTGACGGCTAATAGAGGTGTTGGGACTCTGCAGTTTGACGGGTGGGTGGGTGTTAAGTCTTCGCTTTGTGCGGTTTCTAATGGTTGGGTTTGTAACGTCTCCTGGGGGTATGCTGCATTTTCCTTGGGTTGGCTGATCGCGATGGCTTCGTTATGAATATCTTTGATGGGTGATCGCTCCAGTCACCTTCAAAATTCTGGAATGACGGCCATGGTATGGTTGACGTCTGCAAGCAATCTTCGAGAAGTTTGCAAACTAATGCGTAATATCCAATCGGTTTCGATGGAGATCAGCCGTCGAACGTAAGGGGGAAAGTTTGGTGTAAATCCAACGCTGTCCCGCAACTGTGATAAAGCGTGCTTCTTAAGCGCTTTTTAGTCAGAATGCCCGCCGATTCTTGATTTCAACGGTCTTACAAGACCTGGTAAGCAAGACGGATATTGCCGCAATCTACGCGTGATGGATTACGGCTTAATTCAATGACAACCACAAAACTTGATGTGGAGGGACTCACGATGACCGTGCCAGTTCCCACCACGACTCTGTTCGTATGCACCTCCTGCGCGTCCACTTGGGATAAAGGGCAGCGGGTTGGAACCAGCGGCGGCAACCGATTGCTCGCGGCTTTGCAAGAGAAATACGACCAACTACCGGAGGAGCAGCGGCGATCGCTCACCATTCAGCCAACGCCCTGCATGAGCGCCTGTAGCCATGCCTGCGCCGTAAGCTTTTCCGCACCGGGCAAGCATCAGTACCTATTCGGTGATTTACCCCACGAAGGTGAAGCCGTGGATACTACTTGTGATGCGGTTTTCGAGTGTGCTGCGCTGTATGGATCAAAGGCGGACGGGATGATGGGCTGGAGCGATCGCCCGGAGCCCCTGAAGAACGGCGTCATTGCTCGGATGCCGCCCGTTCCCCCAAACCTGTTGCAAACCCTGCGCCGAGACGACAGTAGCGCCTAGGCTGTCGACCGATTTTTTCTATGCCGATGAGACGTGAAGTTTTAAACCCAATGATGCAGCGATCACGCGTGACCTTCGCTTCCGGTATGGCGATCGGCTTGGCAACGTGGCTGATGGCTTCTTCCGCCTTTGCCCACTATTCCCCAAATGGGGCGATTACCTCTGCCTCTGGAGTTTTCCACAACCATACCTACGGTGACAGCGTGGGGTGGGCGCGGAAATGACGCCGACTATTGCTTATCTGCTGAGCTTTGGTCCGATTCAAGTGGCGATCGCTAAAACAATCTCCACCGTTCAGCCAGAAGGTATCGCCCCAAAAGCTCGCTACATCAGCTTCACTATCACCGGTTTCAGTGCCTCGTTTTTAACGTCTGCCGCACTCGGCTAACGCCTGCGCCCTCATCCTTTAGCGGGATCTTCACCTACGCCATCAGCCCTTCTCTTCGGTTAGAGGGGCTGGGGTGGGGGCATGAAATTTAACGCCCTTCAACTTTTCTAAAACCATGCATAAAGTTCCAGTTACCGTCGTCACCGGATTCCTCGGTGCGGGCAAAACCACCTTGGTGCGCAACCTACTGCTGAACAATCAGGAACGGCGCATTGCCGTTCTGGTCAATGAATTTGGCGAGGTGGGCATTGACGGCGAAATTTTGCGATCGTGCCAGGTGTGCGATGAGGACGAGCCCGCAGGTAATTCCACAGCCAATAGCAATATTTTGGAGCTGGCAAACGGCTGCCTGTGTTGCACGGTACAGGAGGAGTTTTTCCCCACCATGCAGGAGTTGCTAAAGCGGCGTGATTCGTTGGATTGCATTGTGATTGAAACCTCTGGGCTTGCCTTGCCCAAGCCTTTGGTTCAAGCATTCCGCTGGCCCGAAATTCGCACTGGCGCAACCGTTGATGGCGTGGTGACCGTGGTGGATTGCGAGGCGCTGGCGGCGGGACAAGTGGTCGGCGATATTGAAGCGCTGATGGCTCAGCGAGATGAGGATCCCAACCTGGAGCATGAAACGCCCATTGAGGAATTGTTCGAGGATCAACTGGGCTGTGCCGATATGGTGCTGCTGACCAAGGTGGACCAGGTGGAGGCGGACGATCGCGATCGCGTCCTAAGCTGGCTGCAAACCGAAGTGCCTAAGGGCGTCAAAGTCGTCCCCTGCGAAAAGGGCAAAGTCTCGCCGGAAGTGCTTCTGGGCTTTAATGCGGCGGTGGAGGATGACCTGGATAATCGCCATAGCCACCACGATCATGAAGAGGAGCACGACCACGACGACAACATCACGTCCTTTGGCGTGGACCTGGGCACTGTGGATAATCCCAAAGCGCTGGTGAAGAAATTGCAGCGGCTGGTGGAAGAGTGGGAAATTTATCGCATCAAAGGATTTGTCGATGTGGCAGGCAAGCCCATGCGGCTGGTCTTGCAAGGGGTGGGCAAGCGCTTTGATAGCTTTTTCGATCGCCCCTGGCAGTCCGATGAAAATCGTCGCACGCAGCTCGTTATCATTGGGCAAGATCTGAACGAAGACGAGATTCGTCAGGCGATCGCCTAGGGAATATTGCTGAACTAGTGAAAGACTATGACACAGGAACGGTGGCGACGATTAGGCAATAGCGCGCTAACTTACGCTTTGCTGGCGGGGATTGCGATCGCAATGCTGCTGCCGTTGCTGTGGCTGGTGGGCACGGCTTTTAAGGCTCCCACCGAAGATATTTTTCAATATCCACCGCGCTTTCTGCCTCAGCAGCCCACCTTTGAAAATTTCATCAAAGCCTGGAACAGTGCGCCCTTCGGCAATTACGTCATCAACAGCCTAATAGTGTCTAGCCTAACCGTGGCGCTGAATTTGCTGTCGTCGTCTTTGGCAGCCTATCCACTGTCACGGCTGACTTTTAAAGGGCGGGAAGTTATCTTTACGGCGATCGTTGCCACCATCGCTATCCCCTTTCAAATCGTCACCATTCCTCTGTACATCCTTGCGGTAAATCTGGGATTGCGAAATACCTATCTGGGGCTGATTTTTCCTGGCATTGCGTCGGCTTTTGGCATCTTTCTAATGCGCCAGGCGTTTCAAGGAGTGCCCAAGGAGCTAGAGGAATCCGCTCGGATGGATGGCTGTAGCGAGCTGGGAATTTGGTGGCACATTATGCTGCCCGCCGTTCGCCCAGCGCTAATTACTCTGGCCATTTTTGTGTTTATCGGTGCCTGGAGTGATTTTCTCTGGCCGCTGCTAATTCTTGATCAGCCAGAGTTCTACACCTTACCTTTGGGATTGTCGAAACTAGCCGGCACCTTCTCGCTTGATTGGCGATTGGTGGCAGCGGGGTCAGTTATTTCCATTGCCCCAATTCTGCTGGGGTTTGCCTTTCTCCAACGCTACATCGTCCCCAGCGATGCCAGCAGTGGCGTAAAAGGCTAAGTCGGTTCTTGACTACACGCCCTGGCGAAGGTCAGTACAAATACACTTCTCCGTCGGCTTTGATGTTGATGTAAGTGGTGTCGAGCTGTATGGATGGGGAGAAATCCATGATTAGGTACAGATTTCCGTCTTGAACCAGGCTTCGCACCAGAATAAAGCCACTATCTTGGCGGCGAATCGATAGGTTTATCGGACGCTGGAGCTGAGGGAGTTCCACAGCCGATCGCTCCGGAGCCTCCAATAATCCCCGCAACAGACTCTCGCCCGTCAGCCCTAACACCGCGTAATCAATCCGGGCATTGGTGTAATTCACTAGATAGATATTGCCTTCGCTGGGGACTCGCGCTGCCGGTAGCGGAAATTTTTCGGACGGCGGAATCTTGGTAATTTCCTGTCGCGACGGAATGGGCAGAGGTCCATCCTTAAGCAGGATCTGCTGCGGAGAATCAAGGGTTGTCTGGGCGATCGCCGCTGAACCATCCGCGATACCCTTCAGCCCAAAACTATCTAGAGCAACGCTTGTCCCCACCAAAATCCCTAACAGTCCCAAGCATCGCCACTGAATTGACATACCCTAATCCTCCCGTAAACCGGCTGAAGTAACGTCAGGCTTGGTGCTGCGATCGCGGCCAACTCGCCATCATTCCAATACTTACCCTACAAATCCACCGTCCTCCCCCTAAATCGTTCACCCCAGTTACCCTTTCAAAAACAGCGTCATCGTACGTTACGATCTGAAATATTCATTGAAGTCCACCCTCGATTTAGAGTTTCTAGCCCCATGCCCCCCGAAACTACCCTTCCCGAAGGCTTGCCCGAAAATATTCCTTCTGACCTAATCGGCTACGGTCCCACCCTCGACGCGTCTACGATTCTGGTGATCATCACCACGCTATTGGGAGTTGGCTTTGGCTTGATTTTCAAAAATCGCCTGGAATTTCAGGTAGGGCAATGGGATAAGAACCGCGAAACCCAGGAAACGGTGAATTACAAAACGCCCATCATCAAAGCCGCCTACTTCGCGATGACTTTCTTCACCTTCATCGCGATCGGAGAAAGCCTAACTGTCTTGGGCTTTTTCGATACCCTTGCCTACGGCACAGCGGCGGCTACGGTTATCCCAACGGCGGTTTGGATTTGGTATCAAATCGGCTCCATGTTGCAGCTGATGGTGGCAGGCGGATCTGCGGCGATCGATATTGATGAGATGGGCTAGTTGCTGAGGCGATCGCCCTTTGAAGTCATCAATATTGAATAGGGGGCGATCGCCGGATCGCTTAATTATTACCAATTTTTATTAGCTAGGCGTCAGACCTATTGAGCCTAAAATCTAGCCAAATTAGAAACCAATAGTTGTTCTGATATTCGGGTTTCTTCTCTTCAAACAAGTATTTAAGTATGCCGTCAATAGGCATTGATACAGGTGAACAATACCGTAGAAAATACTGTTGCAGAGCCTGCCTACGGTGTAATTCTTTCCTATGGCCTGTGTTTAGAAAGTGTGGAAGGGACCGCTGCTATCAATGGCTAATATTCA
>JBCCTE010000240.1:0-5465 GCA_039198915.1 Cyanobacteria bacterium P01_D01_bin.73
ACTTTGGCAGGGGCAATCAATGTAAATCAACGGCAACAGCGATATTTGCGCTTTCGGATGGGCATTTTGAACGCCCAAATTAATAGCTTGGAGCAACGGTTAGGGTTGTCCGTTGATGAAGCGTACGCATCTTTAGTGTTGAGTGCGGATCCAACAATCCAAGAATTGCAACAGAGGCTTAACTTGGTGGAAGTGGATCAGAGAGTCTACGGTAGAAGGCTGCGATTGCAGCATCCAGTAATGTAAGATTTACAGCGCCAGCGAGAATTTTTAGAGGATTTTCTGAGAGCGCGATCGCAGGAGCTGTTAGCGGGGTATGGTGACGGACTTTTTTTGGAAGCAGGTGGGCTAAATCGAATCAGTAGGGGACTAAATCCCGAACAACAAAATCTCGCAAGTACGCTGACAGGTCTGGGAACGGAGCGGGAAACAGTGGAGCAAGAATTACAAACAGCCGTTTATTGGGAAGGGGAGCTACGCCGATACTATCAAGTGATTTCTAAATAGATCCCTTGACGGTGCCTTGAGCTAAAGCTGAGCGCTTTTTCATATGTCAAATTTTAAACGCGGGTAGCCCGGTTCAAACTGGGTTCCACATCCCGTGGTCGCTTGCCTCGCCAAAATAGGCGTACGGGCGTTCCTTCAAATCCCAGGTTGGAGCGAATTTGTCCTTCGATATAGCGGCGGTAATTGTCCTTGAATCGCTTGGGGTCGTTGACGAATAGGGCGATCGCCGGAGGTTGAGCACTAACCTGAGTGCCGTAGTAAATCCGTCCCTGCTTACCCTGGCGCGTCGTTGGCGGAGAATGCCAGCGCACCGCCTCTTCCAAAATTTCGTTAATAGTGGACGTGGTAACCCGACGGCGATGCTGCTCCCAGCCCTGGTGAATCAGTTCAAAAATTTTCGGTACGCGCTGTCCCGTCAGGGCGCTAACAAAAATCATCGACGCCCAATCCATAAAGTAGAGCTTGCTGCGAAGGGTGCGCTCAAAGGAATAAATCGTGTCGGAATCCTTTTCAATAGCATCCCACTTATTCACTACAATCACGCAGGCTCGACCCTCGTTGATTACCCGGTCCGCTAGCTTCTGATCCTGCTCCGTGACGCCGTCCTCTGCGTCGATCACCATCAGCACCACATCCGATCGCCGGATCGCCTTAAACGCCCGGTTAATGCTGAAAAACTCAGGACCGTAATCGATGCTCTTCTTACGCCGAATCCCAGCCGTATCAATCAATCGATAGCGCATTCCCTCAAACTCAACCCGCGTATCGATCGCATCCCGCGTCGTGCCAGAAATCGGACTAACAATCGCCCGCTTCTCCCCAACAAAAGCATTCAGCAAACTGGACTTACCCACATTGGGACGCCCAATAATCGCCACATTGATCTCTGGATCGTCAGGAATCTCTGCTTCTGGAGGCAGGTGCCCCATCAGCTCCTCTAGCAAATCCCCCGTGCCGTTGCCATGGATGCTGGACACCGGATAGGGATTACCAAGACCCAACTCCCAAAATTCCGCCGCCTGAGACAGCCCCAAATCCATCGACTCGCACTTATTCACCGCCAACAGCACCGGCTTACTCTGCCGCCGCAGCCAGTTAGCAATTTCCTCATCCGCCGCCGTCAGCCCAGCCTTACCGTCCACCACCAAAATTGCCGCCGAAGCTTCCTCCAGCGCCAGCTCCGCCTGCTGTCGAATTAGAGGTAAAAACTCGGTTTCATCATCAAAAACCAGGCCCCCCGTATCCACAATTAAAAAGTCGCGCCCGCCCCAAAATGCGTTGCGGTAGGTGCGATCACGAGTGATGCCCGGCTCATCGAACACAATGGCCTGATTGTCCCCAGCAAATCGGTTCGCCAAGGTCGATTTACCCACATTGGGGCGACCGATAATTGCAACAATAGGAAGGGCCATGGTTAATCACTCTCTGAAAACAAGCGCACTTGATACATATATTTCTATGCGCCACTTAGATCATGACATCTTACGTGATTCTTGAACGATCGCAACTTTGATCTACAAATTAGAATTCAAAAAAATCCGAAAATAACGGTCTGTCCTAGCCAGCGGTCTCAACCGGATCCTGGGAATCGGCGCTAACCGACACATTGGAGGACGCATCGGGATTGGCGATCGCCGCCAGCGCCCCTTGGTTATCCCTATTCCAGCGCTCCGTCACCCTCTCCTTTTCCATCATGGGATTTTTCATTTCCCACACTTTCAACAGAATCAAATACTCATAAAACGCCTGCAATACGCACCAGGTAAATCCAGCGCGACCGTCCAGTATTCCGCCCAGTCCAAAGTACATGTAGAGGAAGCGAACAAGGGGGCGAAATGGCACTCGTAGGGATAAATCCTTCAGCGCATGGCGGCGGGCAATTTCTGTTTCAGCAAACAGCAAATCCTTCCACGCGATCTTGCCGCCTTTAAGCTGCTTAACCGTCTCCTTCGCTTCGTTTGTGGAATAGGTATTATGCTTATCAATCCACCGAGACAAACCCTTTCCAGAGGTGTAATGAGGGTAGGTTTCTGTTAGATACCCCGCCTCTCCATCAATTTCTTCCCGTTCCGTATGCCCATAGTCACTGAACCAAGCTGACCCTTTTTTAATTAGCCGCATTTGGTATCTAGGAAACTGAGTGCTGTTTTTAATCCAGGAGTTCATAAACATCACTCGTTCTGCCGCGAAGTATGCCACTTTATCCGTGTTCTGAATAACCTCCGAGCACTCTTTAAATAGCTCCGGCGTCATCAATTCGTCGGCTTCCAGAACGTATACCCAAGGATGTTTCGTGGGCACTTCTTCCAACATCCATGTCCGCTGTTTTCCATGACTCTCAAACTTGTGTTGAATAACGCGAATAGGATATTTATTTGCAATTTCAATGGTGCGATCGCTGCTAAAAGAGTCGACAACAATCACATCATCAGAGAGCAGGGCAGACTCAATACAGTCCGCAATATCTGTTTCCTCGTTGTAGGTCAGGATATAAATGGAAAACATAGGATTTGAGGTGCTTTAGAGAGTATTTTTTGAAGAAGTGGCTTTTCTAAATATTGCTTTTCCAGGCATTGATTACACCTGAGCTAATGAGTCTTTAGCTCTCAATCAAAAAACAGTTCAGTTTCAAATATAAGGCCGAGATATTGCTTTTGTTGATCGACACTTCACCTACAGCTACATCTTTGTGAAGAGTACGACTTATATGACGGCACTGAAGCTTGCATTCCTCCACCATACGCAGACCCCTCAGCCTAAACAGGACAGGGGCACCTCATTAACTATCACGGCGACGGCAGAGGATCTATGCATTATTGTCCCAAAAAGATAGGCGTAAATTTCTAGCCACAGTGCACGGTGTTGACACCAAAGATGACGTCAACAGCCTCTTAGCGACAGCCTGTGGAGGACAGTTTCAGCCCGCCTCGTTGGGAGTGTCTTGAATAATGCGTCCGTCTCGAAAACAGACGGTGCGATTGGTCTGGGCTGCAACCTCTGGTTCGTGGGTCACTAAAATCACCGTAATTCCCTGATGATTGAGCCGCTGGAAAATCTCCATCACTTCTGCAGTAGTCGCGGTGTCCAGGGCGCCAGTGGGCTCATCCGCAAGCAGCACTACAGGCTGATTGACGATCGCCCGAGCAATGGCAACACGCTGCTGCTGTCCCCCCGATAGCTGGTTAGGACGGTTATTCAAGCGATCGCCCAGCCCCACCTGTTCCAGTGCAACTTTGGCTCGCGATCGCCGCTCCCGCCCGGAAGTGCCGCCGTAGATCATAGGCAACATCACGTTTTCTAAGGCGCTGAGCTGGGACAACAGATGGAACTGCTGGAACACAAAGCCGATTTTGCGGTTACGAATTAGCGCTAACTGCTTTTCGTTCAGGTGCGCAACGTTGACCCCGTCCAAAAGATATTGCCCCGCAGTCGGTTGATCCAAGCAGCCCATCACGTTCATTAGTGTGGACTTGCCGGAGCCGGAGGTGCCCATAATGGCGCAGTATTCGCCGGGACCGATCATGAGATCAACACCGTCCAAAGCACGCACTTCCGTGTTGCCGCTGCCATAAATTTTGCTGATGCCGCTAAGGGCGATCGCCGGTCGCTGTGCCGGCACAGACTGGGTTGAGGCGATTAGCTGGACTTGGACCATAATGCTGGACTGACTATCCAATAAATCCTGATATCAGCTTAGCGCGGCTTGAATTTTACACGCGGAATTGGGCGATCACTACCGCCGCCGGCACTGTTACTTATGTTTACAAAGCTACCGATGCCGTCATAATGGTTAAGCGGCAAACTGTAGGCGAAAGTAAGCGAGACCTGGAGCACCCCATGCGCGTAATCCTGATGACTGGTAAAGGTGGCGTTGGCAAAACGTCGGTAGCGGCGGCCACCGGACTGCGCTGCGCGGAGTTGGGTTACAAAACACTGGTGCTCAGCACGGACCCTGCCCACTCCCTCGCCGATAGCTTTGACATGGACCTGGGGCACGATCCCCGTCTGGTGCGGGAGAATCTCTGGGGCGCTGAGCTAGACGCGTTGCAGGAGCTGGAAGGAAACTGGGGTGCCGTTAAGCGCTACATCACCCAGGTATTGCAGGCGCGGGGCTTGGAAGGCGTCCAGGCAGAGGAGCTAGCAATTTTGCCGGGAATGGATGAGATTTTCGGTCTGGTGCGCATGAAGCGGCACTATGACGAGAAGGATTTTGAAGTGTTGATTATCGACTCGGCACCAACGGGAACCGCGTTACGCCTGCTGAGTTTGCCGGAGGTGGGCGGCTGGTATATGCGCCGGTTCTACAAGCCCTTCCAGAATATGTCCGTGGCGTTGCGCCCCATTGTCGAGCCGATTTTCCGCCCCATCGCCGGCTTTTCGCTTCCCGATCGCGAAGTGATGGACGCGCCCTACGAGTTCTATGAGCAAATCGAAGCGTTAGAGAAGGTGCTGACGGATAATACGCAGACCTCAGTGCGCTTGGTAATGAACCCAGAGAAGATGGTAATTAAGGAATCTCTGCGGGCTCACGCTTACCTCAGCCTGTACAACGTTTCAACGGATATGGTGGTCGCCAACCGCATTATTCCCGAGTCCGTTGACGATGAGTTTTTCAAGCGTTGGAAGGAGCAGCAGCAAAAGTATAAGAAAGAAATTCACGAAAACTTCCATCCCCTGCCTATTAAGGAAGTACCCCTCTATTCCGAGGAAATGTGCGGGCTCGAGGCGTTGGATCGCTTAAAGAATACGCTATTTGAAGAGGGCGAAGACCCGACAAAGGTTTACCACGAGGAAACGACCCTGCGGGTGCAGCAGCTGGGGAACGCCACCTACAGCCTGGAAATGTACCTGCCGGGTATTCCCAAGAGCCAAATCGACCTCAGCAAGTCTGGCGACGAGCTAAATGTGCGCATCGGCAACCACCGCCGCAACTTGGTCCTGCCCCAGGCGTTGGCAGC
>JBCCTE010000241.1:0-5459 GCA_039198915.1 Cyanobacteria bacterium P01_D01_bin.73
ATCAAAGCGATCGCATACCTTCCACGCCAAATCGATACGGTGATTAAATTCCGTCTGCAACATGCCCTCATCTGTCGGGTCCGGCAGATTCAAATCAAAATCGGCGATCGGCTCCAAATCCTCCGGCCGCAGCTCTGCCCGCTTTAACGGCGTAATCTCCAAAGTGTCATTACCCTGCTCATCTTGCTCCACAGCGAATCCCCGAAGTAGCATCTAACCGCCAAAAATATAGCTCCCATTCCTCGAAAGGAACAGGAGCTAACGGGCAAATTATCAACTAAAAGCTTTTGTTAACAAACGCCTCAAAAACCAGAACAAATCTAGTCTAGGTCAGGCATTGCCAATACAGCTTCAGTCTCACGGTTGATACCCTTCTCAAAGCCAGCAACCGCAGCGCGAGCACGACCCGCATGCCACAGGTGACCAACCAAGAAGAAGAACGCCAACACGAAGTGGGAGGTTGACAACCAAGCACGAGGGGAAACGTAGTTGAAGGAGTTAATCTCCGTAGCCACACCACCCACAGAGTTGATGGAACCCAAAGGTGCGTGAGTCATGTACTCAGCCGCACGACGAGCCTGCCAAGGCTGAATGTCATTCTTGATCTTACCTAGGTCAAGACCGTTGGGACCACGAAGGGGCTCCAACCAAGGACCTTGGAAGTCCCAGAAACGCATGGTTTCACCACCGAAGATGATCTCTCCAGAAGGAGCACGCATCAGGTACTTACCCAAACCGGTAGGGCCTTGAGCAGAACCTACGTTCGCACCCAAGCGCTGGTCACGAATCAAGAAGGTCAAAGCTTGCGCTTGAGACGCTTCAGGACCGGTAGGACCAAAGAACTCACTGGGATAAGCGGTGTTGTTGTACCAAACCATGACAGAAGCAATAAAGCCCATCATGGACAAAGCGCCCAGGCTGTAGGAAAGATAAGCCTCACCAGACCAGATCAGAGCACGACGAGCCCAGCCAAAAGGACGGGTCAAAATGTGCCAAACACCACCAGCAATACAGGTCAAACCAATCCAGATGTGACCGCCGATAATGTCCTCCATGTTGTTCACGGAGATAATCCAGCCTTCACCACCGAAGGGAGCCTTGGTCAAGTAGCCAAAGATCACAGCGGGGTTCAAGGTCGGGTTAGTGATGACACGAACGTCACCACCGCCGGGTGCCCAGGTGTCGTAAACGCCACCAAAGAACATTGCCTTGAAAACCAACAGCAGTGCACCGGAACCCAGAAGGATTAGGTGATAGCCAATGATGTTGGTCATTTGGTCCTTGTCCTTCCAGTCGTAACCAAAGAAGGAAGAATACTCTTCAAGGGTCTCGGGACCGCGGACTGCGTGATAAATACCACCCAAGCCTAGAACCGCAGAAGAGATGATGTGCAATACACCAACAACGAAGTAGGGGAAGATATCCACAACTTCACCACCGGGACCAACGCCCAAGCCAAGGGCTCCCAGGTGGGAGAGCAAGATGATACCTTGCTCGTACATAGGCTTTTCAGGGATGAAGTGAGACAGCTCAAACAAAGTCATCGCACCAGCCCAGAAGACGATAAGACCTGCGTGGGCAACGTGTGCACCCAGCAGCTTACCGGAAAGATTGATTAGGCGAGCGTTACCGGACCACCAGGCAAAACCGGTAGATTCTTGGTCGCGGCCGCCCACCACCATAGCGCTATTAAAGGGCGTTTCCACGGGGTAGAACCTCCTCAGGGAATACAAAATTCTCGTGGGGCTGATCTTGAGGAGCCATCCAGGCACGGATACCCTCATTCAGCAGAATGTTCTTCGTGTAGAAGGTCTCAAACTCAGGATCTTCAGCAGCACGTAGCTCCTGAGACGTGAAGTCGTAAGCACGCAGGTTCAATGCCAAACCGACGATGCCAACCGCACTCATCCACAAGCCAGTTACCGGCACAAACAACATAAAGAAGTGCAACCAGCGCTTGTTGGAGAACGCAATACCGAAGATCTGAGACCAGTAACGGTTTGCGGTCACCATGGAGTAGGTTTCCTCTGCCTGGGTCGGCTCAAACGCACCAAAGGTGTTCGCTTTCTCGCCGTCCTGGAACAGGGTGTTCTCCACCGTCGCACCGTGAATGGCGCACAGCAATGCTCCACCCAAGACACCAGCAACACCCATCATGTGGAAGGGGTTCAGGGTCCAGTTGTGGAAACCTTGCAGGAACAGTAGAAAACGGAAAATTGCAGCAACGCCGAAGCTGGGTGCAAAGAACCAGCCAGACTGACCCAAGGGGTACATCAGGAATACGCTGACGAATACCGCGATGGGACCAGAGAATGCTAGGGCGTTGTAAGGGCGAATACCGACCAAACGGGCAATTTCAAACTGACGCAGCATAAAGCCAATCAGTCCGAATGCGCCGTGGAGGGCAACAAAATTCCAAAGCCCACCCAGCTGACACCAGCGGGGGAAGTTACCTTGGGCTTCGGGACCCCAGAGCAGCAACAGGGAGTGTCCCAGGCTGTTTGCGGGGGTAGAAACGGCGGCGGTTAGGAAGTTAGCGCCTTCTAGGTAGGAAGAAGCTAGTCCGTGGGTGTACCAGGAGGTGACGAAGGTGGTGCCGGTTAGCCATCCGCCAAGAGCCAAGAAGGCACAGGGGAATAGCAATAGACCCGACCAGCCGACGAACACAAAGCGATCGCGCTTGAGCCAGTCGTCGACTCCGTCAAACCACCCACGCTCCGCTGGCACGCGTCCAACTGCGATGGTCATAGTTAAGTCCGTTTAGGTGTTCTTAATGTCGAAATAAAGACAAAGATTTCTCAAAATGTTTTAAAGCGATCGCCAAATAAATAAAGGAGCGATGTCGCAGAATCCTGAGAATTTTCCAAGCAAAGCTTTAAGAAACTTCACGTTGTTGCTTTGATTATACAGTAGATTTATTGGGACCCCAGATTTGCTGTAATTCTGCTTATGTAAATCTAGGTCGGTAATGTTCTTGGTAGCGCCCTATGTACACGATTGAAGTGACCCTTAAGAATATTTCGACAACGGTGTCGGTTCAGCGTAAGGAATTGGATGATGCGAAGGCGCTGTATGGGGAGCTGCTGGCGACCCTGCGTAGAGAGAATGGGGGGCTGGTTGAGTTGACCTGCGAGAATCAGGACGACAAGCAGGTGGCTTTTTTGGGGTCCGATGTGTTGGCGGTGCAGATGGCGGGTAAGGGGGGTGCTACGTCGTCGGGTCGCCGTCCGCCGGGATTTTTGGCGGCGGAGTTAGGCGATGACGATTGATAGTGTTGAAAAGTGCTGCAACTCATGGGGCAGCCAGCAATGATCTAGTAGGCGACGTCTGTGGCTGATAAGGATTTGGACGATTTGCGATCGCCCTCAGCGAATAAGGCAGGGGGCTTGGTTACTGCATCGCCGTCGATCACAGTGGACTCGCTGTACTTTAGTTGGTCTCCAGCTCAGCCTGTGCTGAAGGATTGCTCTTTGGAGATTCCTTCCGGTGAACTGTGGATGTTGCTGGGGGCAAACGGCAGCGGCAAGTCTACGCTGTTGCAGCTTCTGGCAGGGCTGTTGCGCCCTAGCTCTGGGAAGGTGCAATTACGGCAGCCGGTAGGGTTTGTCTTTCAAAATCCTGATCGCCAGTTAGTCATGCCAACGGTGGGAGCTGATGTGGCCTTTGGGCTGGCGAAGGACAATTTATCCCAAGTGGAAATTCGCGATCGCGTCCGGGATGCCCTGTCAGAAGTAGGTTTAGACGGACTGGAACGGCGACCGATTTATGCTCTGAGTGGTGGTCAGAAACAGCGAGTTGCCATTGCTGGGGCGATCGCCACCCATTGTGATGTGTTGCTATTGGATGAGCCGACGGCGTTGCTGGATCCCGATAGTCAGTTGGATTTGGTGCGCCAGGTGCGATCGCTGGTAGAGCAGCGAGGGTTGACCGCGTTGTGGGTCACCCATCGATTGGAGGAGCTGCAGTTTGCCCACGGAGCGATATTGCTAGAGCAGGGAAAGGTGGTGGATTCGGGCGATCCGGAACGACTACGAAAAGCTATGGTGGAACGCCCTTATCCTGCTGGTAATTGAGTTTCGATGGGGTGGTGATTGACACGCACCCCGCGAAATCTGTTAACCCTACTCAACTATTCGACCTGGCTGGTTTTGGTGACGTCGACGATGGTTTTGCCGTCGCGGACTAGGCGATAGCGGCCGGTCCAGGTGCCTTTCACCAGGGGACCGTTGCGAGTGGTTTTGCCGCCGTAGCTGAGATAGACGCGTTTGCTCGCCTGGATGGGCTGGTTGACGTCGACCTGCTTGCGACCGTTGGGATCCGTTAGCTGCAAGATTTCGGTGTCGCCCTGCTGGACGCCGTAGATTTGGGTCCAGAAAACGATCGCCGGACCGGTGTTGGAGAAGCGATCGCTCCGGTGGGCATCTAGCCACAGCTCCGGCATATCCACGGATCCGTCGGCAAAGCCAGCGCGAACCAGTCCGGTGGAAACGTAGTCAATGTTGGCGTCGTTCCATAGGGGCGATCGCTCACCGACGTTGCAGCCGGATTTGGAGCCTTGTCCTACGAAGGGATCGACGACTTCACCCTGGTAGCGGACGGTGAGGTGGACGTGGGGGAAGGTGGTTTTGCCCGATAGGCCGACTTGACCGATGGGATCACCAGCTTCTAGGCGATCGCCCTGCTGTACCGAGACGGATCCCTGTTCCAGATGGCAATACTGGGTCGTCCAACCGTTGCCGTGGTCCATCAAAACGCCGTTGCCACATTCAATTCCTTTAACGGTGCCGAATTCGCTTTCGGAGGCAATGCGATGATCGCGAACGCCATCGCGGACTGCTTGGACGGTGCCGGGGGCGGAGGCGAGAACCGGCACGTCGGTGTCGGGGGTCCAACTGGCGATCGCGAAGTCGGTTCCCTTGTGACCGTCGTAGGTTAGCTGCCCACAGTTAAAGTCTGTAGCTCCCGAACTCGGATCCCGGTCCGGATAGAGCAGCACAAAACAGTCCTGCCCCAGGGTGCAGTTGATGGGTTTGACGATGGGAAAGTCTGACCCCTTTGAACGGGCAACGGCAAAGACGCCGGCGTCCGAAATGCTGCCGGGGCGATCGTCTTCCTGGGCGTTTCCGATGACCGGCTGGGGGGTGTTGTCCTGTGACTTAAGCGAGGTGGAAGTCTCGCAACTACTGAGGACCGCTGCGCCTCCCAGGGCGACGGCCCACAACAAATTCCGCCTTATCATGAACAGTACCGAACAATATTTGATTTCTGACTACGATTCAACTTTTCGACGGAGTTCGAGTGAGCGCAGGATTTTCATTCAAAATTTAGCCACACTATAGACCGAATATTGTTCTGTGAAACAAGAATTAAATGCGTTAAGTAAAACTCATGAATGTTGATGCTTTCCCTTTGGTGACGGGATGATGACTACATCAAAGCTACGGTCAAGGGCAGTTAGG
>JBCCTE010000242.1:0-5442 GCA_039198915.1 Cyanobacteria bacterium P01_D01_bin.73
AACGAACATGGAGGGATTCGAACCCCCGACCCTCAGAACCGGAATCTGATGCTCTATCCAACTGAGCTACATGTCCTACAGCCTATCTAGGCTGTTAAATATCCTATCACGGGCATCCCGGTAGGTTCGCCAATATTAACGCTTCCCACTTTATGCACCAGACGCGTAACTCTTGACTACGTGCTGGGAGCCACAGCCTGGACACAGGAGTCAGTAGCTAGCCTAAGCGCGCCATCGACCTTGCATTGGTCGGCTAGCATGGCGATGGTTGCGTCAATCTGCCAAATAATGCCCCCATCATTGCCCCATCGCCAGAAGCAAGTTGCGTTGCAAGTTGCATTTATCGACCCTGCACTGGAGGCTTGGGAGGGTCTCGCCTCTGGAATAAAAGAAGGCATTGAGGTTGTACTGCTGGATTCGACGTGGGATGCGATCACCCAGATTACCCAAGCCTTATCCCAGCGCCCTAACACCCAAGCCATTCACCTGGTCAGTCACGGCGCACCAGGAACCCTACTTCTCGGACAAACCACCGTTGATGCGAGCAATTTGGATCGCTATGGAGATTCCCTGAAAGCTTGGGTTGGGTTAGATGTGTTGCTCTATGGATGCCGGGTAGCGGCGGAGGCGATCGGTCAGCAATTTGTGCAGCGGCTTCAGCAGCTTACTGGCGGCAAGGTTTTTGCTTCAAGTTCACTGGTGGGGAATTGTCATCTAGGGGGGCGCTGGGACTTACAGGCGATCGCCACCACCTCGGCTCCGTTACCTTCTCTTGCATTTTCTCCCGCCGCCACGCAAACCTACCCTGCCGTTTTAGCTAGTTTCTCCGCCGCAACTAACTTTGCCGTAGGTAATGGTCCACGGGGCATCGCAGCGGGAGATTTCAATGGGGATAACAATCTCGACCTGGCGATCGCCGACAACTCTGCTAATAATGCGTCAATACTCTTGGGCAACGGTACGGGAGGATTTGCCGCGTCAACCAATGTTGATGCCGGTGGCTCATCGTCCTCTGTTGCAGTGGGGCTTTTTAATGGGGACACCAATCTCGACTTGGTGATAGCGAATCGCTTTCCAATAAATGCGGCGCTTCTAGCAGGAGATGGGACAGGAGGGTTTGCCGCCCCGTCCACCTCCACCGTCGGCAATGGAGCATCCTCTGTTGCAGTGGGGGACTTCAATGGTGACACCAACCTGGATGTAGCGGTTACAAGCGATAACAATGCTAACGTGTCGATTTTGCTAGGCGATGGCGCTGGTGGTTTCACTGCCCAACCTGATGCTGACGTTGATACCACCCCAAGCTCTGTTGTTGTGGGACAGTTCAGTGGCGATACCAACCTGGACCTCGCAGTAGCTAATCGTGGTTCTAACAACGTATCGGTGTTGCTTGGAAACGGAGCGAGAGGATTTACTGCTCAACCCACTATCAACGTTGGTAATGCCCCGATTTCTGTGGCAGTGGGTAATTTCAATGGCGATGCCAACCTCGATCTGACGGTAGCAAATTACGGTTCAAGCAATGTGTCAGTGTTGATTGGGGATGGAGCGGGAGGATTTGCCCCCCAAGCTCCCATTGGTGTTGGCAACGGACCCTATTCCGTAGCGGTAGGTGACTTCAATGGAGATAACAACCTCGACCTAGCCACAGCAAATTTAGGGTCTAACAATGTGTCGGTGCTGTTGGGAGATGGCACGGGAGGGTTCACCGCCCAAGCTCCCATTGCCGTCGGTACTAACCCAATTTCCATCACAGTAGGTGACTTCAATGGAGATACCCAACCGGATCTGGCAGTAGCAAACCGCAATTCCAACAATGTTTCGCTGTTGTTAAATACGACGCCTTTTTTGTCGGTTACCGCTGGCGCGGCGGCCGCTGAAGCTGGTCCCACCAACGGCACTTTCAATATCGCCTTAAGTAACCCAGCTCCGGCGGGCGATTTAACGGTCACCTTCACCACCGGCGGTGGCAATGCTATTGATCCAGGGGATTACAGCTTAACTGCTGGTGCCAATGTCACTGCTGTGGGCGCGACCGTCTTTACCATTGCTGCCGGAGCGACCACCGCCTCGCTTAATATCGTCCCTGTTGATGACTCTGAGATTGAAGGGACTGAAACCGTCGCCTTGAATCTGTTTGCTGGCATGGGTTATGGCGTTAATAGTGCAGCAAGTGGTGCATTGTTGGCGATCGCCGATAACGACACCGCATTGCCCCCAACACCGCCCCCAACCCCTACGCCCACCCCGTCTTCCCTACCGCCACCACCGCCCGCTCCAACTCCCCTATTGTCTGCGCCAAGCAATACACTCTCCGCTCTAGCGTTAGATCCAATCACCCCTCCGGAATCTTCTTGCAGTGCCCTAGGTATTCCAGCCAATCTACCTACCGTTGCCATCGGCGGCACTGACGATGCTGAAACCTTGACCGGCAGCATCTCCACCGACTTAATCCTAGGCTTTGCTGGAGGCGACGTAATTGACGGTGGCTTGGGGGATGACTTTCTCTTTGGCTGGGGCAGTGAGGATATTATCAACGGTGGTAGCGGTAACGATTGGGTGCAAGGGGGACAGGGTAACGATTCCCTACGCGGCGACCTGGGTGACGATACGGTTTTGGGCAGCGCTGGCATGGATACCCTTAACGGCGATACCGTTGATGAAACTTTGGATGGAGGGTCAGATCTGCTGTGTGGCGGCGATGATGATGACGTTCTATTCGGTCAGCGCGGGGACGATACACTCAGCGGTGATGCAGGGAATGACACCCTCAATGGCGGTAAAGGTGAAGACCTGTTGCTGGGGGGAGATGGCAATGATGTGTTGAGTGGGGATTTAGGCATCGATACTCTGGTGGGCAATGCTGGGGCGGATACCTTTGCGATCGCCCCCAATAGCAAGGACACCATTCTCGATTTCACCACTGGCGAAGACCGCATTAGTTTGGGCGGTAGCTTGAGTTTCAGTCAGTTGACCTTTAGCGTTAGCAGCGCCGGGGTGACCGTATCGATAACGGAAACCACTGAGACGATCGCCATCTTTGCGGGAGTTAGCAACCTGGTAGCCACCGATTTTGTTTGAGGGGCACCATGAGTCAGCCTACAATTTCGTGTGATCGCGAGTTTATTCCTTGGCTACAGCAGCAACGTATTAGCCTGGCGTTCACCACTTACCAAACCAATTGGCTTTGTCTGTTGGGGGTGGATCCGAAAAATCAACAGATTTCTGCGTTTCAACGGCAGTTTCCTCGGGCAATGGGGCTATTCGCCACAGCAGGGCGGTTAATGATCGCCACCAAGTTTCAGCTATGGCAACTGGATAATGCTCTGGCGATGGGGCAGGAGTACCAAGGCTACGACCGGCTTTATATTCCGCGCATTGGCTACACCACCGGGGATTTGGATGTGCATGATGTGGCGCTGGATAAGACCGGTCGCCCCATTTTTATCGCCACTGTGCTGAACTGTTTGGCAACGGTTAGCGATCGCCACAGTTGCCGCCCCCTATGGAAACCGCCGTTTATTTCCCAGATGATCAACGAAGATCGCTGCCATTTAAACGGGCTGGCAATGGTGGACGGTGAGCCAAAATTTGTCACCGCGTGCAGCCGCTCCGATGTGGTGGATGGATGGCGCGATCGCCGGGAAGGGGGCGGTGTTGTTATTGATATCCAATCCAGCGAGGTGGTTGCCACTGGATTTACAATGCCTCACTCCCCACGGTTTTATCGCGATCGCCTGTGGGTGCTGGATTCGGGCACTGGTGATTTTGGCTTTGTGGATTTGGATTCTGGGGCTTTTGAGGCGATCGCCTTTTGTCCTGGCTATGTACGGGGGCTAGCGTTTTGGGACAAGTTTGCAATTATTGGGCTTTCAAACCCGCGCCAGGGGGAACAAACTTTTTCCGGTCTAGTGCTAGATGATCGCCTAAAGGAGAAAAATACCGACCCTCGCTGCGGATTACTGGTAATTGATTTAGATTCAGGTGCCGCCGTGCATTGGCTCCGCATCGATGGCACCATCACTGAGCTTTATGACGTGGGCGTGTTGCCAGGGGTACAGCGTCCAATGGCGTTAGGATTTCAAACGTCTGAAATTGAACAGCTCATCACTCTAGAACCAATGCAGTCCCTGGCTACGGACAACACTCAGAATTAACGGGCTTGAAGGGTTCTCAATACGGCGTTGATACGAGGACCGTAGCCTTCCTGCATATCCACCGGTAGCTGGTGTACGACGGCGAAGTATTTCCCGTTGATCCGACCGACTATTGCCTGTCCCACGATGGAATTGCGAGGGCTATCACCCCGTTGAAAGCGCCACCGCTTGCTTACCCAGGGGTAGGTAGCTCGACGATTTCGCACAGGCTGTAGGGTGATGTTGCGATCGCGCGAGGTTTTCATCAGCCACTCTTCCACGTCGCTTTGGGTGTCCATGCCCGCAATGTCTTCGAACCAGAAAATATTGATGCGAGCTTCGTCATTGATGACCTCTCCTCCACGACCGGCAGATAGACGCACCCGAGTAACCGCTGTTCTTTGGTCAACTTTGGTGACGAAGGAGTTTTCGGGGACGCCCATTTCAATGGGAACGCCGCTGGGGCGATAGGTCCGCAACGGTACCCGCACCCGCTCTCCTTCCACATTGATGGTGATGCTATCGGGGATTGAGGCGAGGGGGGCGGCGGTTAGGGGAGATTGGGCGGAGGCGAGGGAAACACTGCCGAGGAGGAGCGTGCTGCTGAGGAGTCCGCTGAATAGTTGGAGTGATGAAGTTCTTTTTGGGAAACCCATAGATGGTGCCTGGATGGAATTGCTAGAGGTGATAAATGGGAAGGTAGTTGGGAGTCCTGATGACCATCACAGATATTGACATCTACGGGGTTCCAATCAAAATGCACACCGTCCAGTTTCTGGGGTGGGCGGGGGAGCATAGGGGTTAGAATTTTTGGGGATTGTTGCCGATTTTGATGGGCTATGGCTTGGACGAAGGAAGATAAAAAGCAGTTTCGCTTAGCCCTGCAAGATGTTTATCGGGACTACAGCTCGCTGGAGATTTTTGTTGCAGAAGAGCTGGGATGGGGCTTGGCAACAATTGCTGCGAATAGCCAAGACTTGGAAAAGGTTGTTTTTAGCTTGATCCGGCGGGCTGAAGCGAAGGGCAATTTAGAGAGCTTGTACAATGCATTTCGCCGTGAAAACCCTGGTCACCATTTTCAGCGACGAGTAAGTGAAAAGACGCAGCGGAGAGCTGATTTTCCAAGGAAGCCAAAAAGCACTTCAGCATCTTCCCTGGTATCTGAAGTAAAGCAGGTGCATCGTAGTAGCGGTGACAATGTGGCGGGCAACAAGTATGTCAATAACCACTATCCACCGAGTGCATCAGCGCCAAACATTTTGACTCGGGGACGGTTTTTAAAATACGGCGGAGCGGGGGTTGTGGG
>JBCCTE010000243.1:0-5402 GCA_039198915.1 Cyanobacteria bacterium P01_D01_bin.73
TGAAAATCGATTTCGCCCAGGCGGGGAAGGCGGCGCGATCACCCAAGCCAGTGTTGCTCACCCTGATTGTGAACTGGAGGATTAAGCCCTTCACCATGGTGCTATTTGCCCAGGTGTTCTTGGGACAGTGGCTACGACCGTTTCTGACGGGCACCGAAATTTTAAACGGCAGCATGGTAGCGATCGCCGATTCCTATATCGCTGGCGCAATTTTGCTGGGCATTGCCCCCTGCACCGCCATGGTGCTGATGTGGGGATATTTGTCCTACAGCAACCAGGGTCACACCTTGGTGATGGTGTCTATTAATTCACTGGTGATGCTGTTCCTCTATGCACCGTTGGGGCGGTGGCTACTAGCCATGGGGGATTTGGTGGTGCCCTGGCAGACAATCGCCCTGTCGGTGGCGATTTACGTGGGTTTGCCCTTGATAACGGGCATCCTATCGCGCCGCTGGATTTTAAAAAATAAAGGACGGGCTTGGTTTAACGATGTCTTTCTCAAACTGCTAGACCCAGTAGCCGTTCTGGCGTTGCTCACCACCATTATTTTGCTGTTCACCTTCAAAGGCGAACTCATTGTGGAGCAGCCGTTGCATATCGCCATTATCGCGATCCCCCTATTTATCCAAACCAACGTAATTTTTGGTATCACCTACGTGGCGGCACAGAAAATTGGGCTGACCTACGAAGACGCGGCTCCGGCAGCGTTGATTGGTGCCAGCAATCATTTTGAGGTGTCGATCGCCACGGCGGTAATGCTATTTGGGCTCAACTCTGGCGTGGCATTGGCAACGGTAGTGGGTGTACTGATTGAAGTGCCGGTGATGCTGATGCTGGTGGAATTTTGTAAGCGCACGGCGTTTTGGTTTCCCCGCGAGCCGGAAAAAGCATCCCTGCCTGATCCTCGTTGTTTGAAAGTAAAAATTTAAAGATGAAAATGTTTAACGGTGAAAAATTGAAGATGACGGTTTAGAAAAGGTGAAAACTTAGGGAGCACAAGCCATGAAGCGCATTATGTTTGTGTGCAAAAAGAATTCGTCGCGATCGCAAATGGCAGAAGGTTTCGCAAAATTCCTAGGCAAAGGCAAAGTAGCGGTCACCAGTTCCGGTTTGGAAGCGAGCGAGGTTAACCCCCACGCTATTGAAGCGATGGATGCCGTTGATATCGATATTCGCAGCCAAACGTCTAACGCTCTCGACGAATTTCAGCCAAAAGACTTTGACGCAGTGATTTCTCTGTGTGGCTGCGGCATCAATCTACCGGAGCCCTGGGTACTGCGAGAGATTTTTGAAGATTGGCAGCTTGATGATCCGGCAGAACAGCCAGAGATCTTTCCTCGGGTGCGTGAAGAGGTGCGATCGCGAGTCATTGAACTGCTCAAGAAGCTGGCTTAGGAATTAGCGATTTCCTTTTGCTTTTCTGGTTGGCGATCGCGATCAATTTTGAAACGTTCAGAAACTTGAAGGCTGAGGCGCTTGAGAGGCAGCGTAATAGTGAACGTCGAGCCTTGATTCAACTGTGAATCGAAATCCAGCTTTCCTCCATGGTCCTGGACAATAATTTGCTGACTAATCGCTAAGCCTAAGCCAGTTCCCTTGCCAACATTTTTGGTTGTGAAATACTGCTCAAAAATTTTCTCTTGTACATCGTCTGAGATACCGGGACCATTGTCCGCAATGCAGATGCGGACCTGACTTTGGGCTTGGTCCAGTACAGTCGTGACCGTAATTCGATTCGGACTCTCCAAAATGTCTTGGAAGCTGCGCCCTTGGTTCGCCTCATCCAAAGCATCGATCGCATTAGACAGCAAATTCATAAACACCTGGTTAAGCTTGCCGGGGAAACAAGTTATTTCAGGCAGCTCACCGTAGCGTTTGTCAATTTGAATAGGGGGACGCATGTCGTTTGCTTTGATGCGATGCTTCAAAATCAGAATCGTGCTATCCAACCCTTCGTTGACACTAAACTCAGTGGCGCTGGTGGTGTCTGCGCGCGAAAAAGTGCGCAGGCTGACGCTGATGTCACTGACGCGGCGAATTCCTTCCTTCATTGAGCCCAGCATTTTGGGCAAATCTTCGCGAATAAAATCGAGGTCAAGCTCCGCGATCGCCTCCTCCGTCTCTGCGTCTAAATTGGGTGATGCGCCCCTGTAAAGTTCAATTGCTTCGAAGAGGTCGTCAATGTATTCTCGCGCAGGAATCAGATTGCCAGACAGAAAAGTTACGGGGTTATTGATTTCATGGGCAACGCCTGCCACCAGGTTCCCCAATGCCGACATTTTTTCGTTTTGGATGAGCTGCAATTGCGATCGCTGCAATTCTTCGAGCGCAGAATCAAGCTCATCCGTTCGCCGCTGTAGCTTTTGGTTGAGCTCCTGAAGCTTAATTTCTGCCTCCCGACGCGAGGTGACGTCCTGATAAGTCCCTAGGATTCCGATTACATTACCGTCCGCATCGTGAAGGGGAGCTTTATTCGTCTCTAGCCAGGTTTTCTCCCCATCCCCATTGAGCTGGGGTTCAACAATGCCAAACTCTGGCTTGTTGGCGTCCATGACCTGGCGATCGCAGCTGCGGTAAAAGTCGGCCTCTTCCCCACTCCAGGGCATATCGTAATCGTCTTGCCCGATGATATCCGTTGTTTTTTTTAGCCCGGCGTCTTGGGCGAAATTTTTATTGCAGCCGAGGTATCGAGACTCCCTATCCTTCCAAAAAATCGCTTCTGGTAAGGTATCCATCACGAGCTGGAGTAGCCTTTGCGATCGCTCAAGTTCATCTTCAACAGCCTGCCGCCGCTCCAGCTCCTGTTGATGAACGATTCTTAGGGCCGTCAGCTCTGCATGGCAGCCTGCGAGGGTAGTGGGTAAAGTCTGATTGTCCATCGGATTGGGTAGGTAGTGAGTCAACGGGGAACGGAGATGAGGCTACTTAAACGATGACATTCTACCCAAAGCAGGCTGAGCATTTAACTCAACATGAAGCAACGAAAACATCGGACGACTTTAATTGGACGGCATTGGGAAACAAAGCATACTTTCCAGGCTAAGAACTGCGAAGAAATTTTGGTTGACTCTTCCACTAGCGATTGTTCCTGAAACGTTGAGTTCATCACTGGGATCGTTTTATCGATATCCTAGATTGCGGTGATTCTGACCCTGTAGCTGCTGCCGTTGTAACGGTGGCGATCGCCATCCTGCTTTAATTTGACTTTTAGCTTGACGAAGTTCTCTCCACATTTTCCTGCTCATAACCTATGACTGTGCCGATATTAGAAGCATTCGTCTTTGCGACGGTGCTATGTGGCTTTTTTGGGCTAATTCTCAAAAAAAGCCTGGTCATGAAAATCATTGCGATGGATGTGATGAGCACCGGCGTAATTGCTTACTACGTCTTAATCGCAGGACGGCTGGGATTTTTTGCCCCCATCGCCAAGGGACCTGATGCGACTGTGGCAAATGGGACCTTCGCGGACCCGGTGCCCCAGGCAGTGATTTTGACGGCGATCGTTATCGGTTTTTCTATCCAGGCGCTGATGCTGGTGGGGGTGATGAAGCTGGCGCGGGATAATCCCACCTTGGAGACGGATGCCATTGAGCGGAGCTATCGCCCATGACCGAGCTGATGCCGATTTTAGCGATCGCCTGGGCTGCCTTTCCGTTCTTTGTCGGCTTCAGTATCTATCTGCTACCGAAGCTGGATCGCTTTCTGGGGTTGGTAGTAATGCTGACCTCCGTTGCCTTTGCCGGGTTGATATTTTGGCAGCGATCGCCCCAAACCTTTCAACTGCTAGATAGCTTCGGGGTCACGTTGACGGTGGACACCCTGGGCGGATTTTTTATTCTCACCAACGCCCTGGTTAGTCTCGCTGTGCTGCTCTACTGTTGGCGCAGCGACAAAACCTCATTTTTCTACACCCAGCTCATCCTGCTCCACGGCAGCGTTAATGCGGCATTTTTATGCGCCGACTTTATTAGCCTGTACGTTGCCTTGGAGGTGTTGAGCATTGCGTCATTTTTGCTGGTGACCTATTCGCGATCGCCCCGGTCTATCTGGGTGGGGCTGCGATATCTATTTATTAGCAACACGGCGATGCTGTTCTACCTGGTGGGCACAGCGCTGGTGTACAAAGCCACCCACTCATTCCAATTCCAAGGCTTGGGCGAGGCACCACCCGAGGCAACGGCGCTGATATTTCTGGGATTGCTGGTGAAAGGCGGCATTTTTGTGTCTGGGCTATGGCTACCCCAAACTCACTCCCAGGCGGAAAGTCCCGTGTCGGCGATGCTGTCTGGCGTAGTGGTGAAAACGGCGGTGTTGGCGCTGGTGCGCTGTGCCTTACTGGTGCCAGCGGTGGACCCAATTGTGCGGCTGGCTGGCGTGGGGACGGCGTTGATGGGAGTAAGCTACGCCGTTTTTGAGAAGGACAGTAAGCGAATGCTGGCGTTTCATACGGTGTCCCAGTTGGGATTCGTTCTGGCGGCTCCTCCCGTGGCTGGCTTCTATGCCCTAACCCACGGCTTGGTGAAGGCGTCGTTGTTTTTGGTGGCAGGGTCGCTGCCTAGCCGCAGTTTTAAGGAACTCAACAAAAAGCCGATCGCCTTTTCTCTGTGGAGTCTGGGGGCGATCGCTGCCTTCTCTATTTCTGGCTTACCTTTACTGGCGGGCTTTGGTGCCAAGACGCTAACGATTAAAGCGCTGCTGCCCTGGCAAGAAATTGCCATGAATATCGCCGCCGTCGGCACCGCCATTTCCTTCGCTAAATTTATTTTCCTGCCTAAATCAACGGACATCAAAGCACCGGGCAAACTCAAAACGCTGTTGCCTGCAATGGTGATTTTGTTGGGCGGCTTGGTGGTGGGCAATGTGGTTTATCCCAAAGCCTACGCCCTCGACAGCACCCTGAAATCCCTAGTCACCATTGCCATCGGCTGGGGAATTTACTGGGGCGTTATCAAAAAAGTCACCCTTAAATTACCCCGAGGCGCAGAACGGCTGGAGCATCTAATCGGCGTGATGAGTTTAAGCGCGATCGCCCTCTCGTTACTGGCTCTGTACTTTATTCCGCAAGGAGGTCTAACGCCATGATGTTTTTCCTTGACCTCGCTCTGCGGCTAACCATTTGGCTGCTGCTGACCTCTGACATTAGTCCCATCAATATTGCGATCGGGCTAGTCGTCTCCTTGCTGATTCCCCGCAGCTTCAGCCTAAAGCGAGCTGCGCCATTGCGGGCATGGGTGCAGGCGATTTGGCAGAGCATTGTTGCCATCCCTCAGGCGTATATCGAAGCGGTGGACATTATTTTTCGTCCCCACCGATACGAAGAGATCACCCATAAGGAAGTGCCCCCGCGTCGCACGTCTGGTCTGGTATTTATAGATATTTTTGTGATTACCTTTACCCCAAAA
>JBCCTE010000244.1:0-5397 GCA_039198915.1 Cyanobacteria bacterium P01_D01_bin.73
ATAGCCTGAAGCAGCGTACTCAGCAAGGAGAGTTTGCAATCACAACCCGCAGCGGGAGCCAGCGCATTTGGCAGTTTAGCGCCGCTCCTCTAGAGCCCCTGGCAGACGGTCGCCGAGTTGTAATGTCTGTCGCCGTTGACGTGACGGAGAGTCGCCAGGCAAAGGCTGATTTGGTGGAAAGTGGGGAACGCTACCGCAGTATCTACGATCAGGCAGCAGTGGGGCTTGTTAACGCGTCATTTATTGATAAGCAGTTTATTGATTTCAACTGGCGTTTCTGCCAAATGCTGGGCTATTCCCGGGAAGAGTTACTGACTAAAACAGTTATTGACATTACCCACCCAGAGGACCGGAAGAAAATCCTTCCCGATACTAAGAGGCTGGTGAACGGTGAGATTAATTGCTTCTTCCACGAAAAGCGCTACATCCGTAAGGACGGCAGCAGCTTTTGGTCGAGTACCGGAGTGTCTCTTGTTCGGGATGCCGATGGCAAGCCGCAGCATACCCTGGCGGTGGTTCGAGATATTTCTGAGAAAAAACGCCTGGAGCTGGAGCGCCAGCAAACAGAGGTCCAATTGCGCCGAACTGAGCAGCGTTTTCGCAATATGGCGGCAAATGTTCCGGGAGCAATTTACCGCTATACCTTGCATCCGGACGGTTCTGACCGGGTGCTGTATATGAGTCGCGGCTGCTTTGAACTTTGGGAAGTGGGAGCGGAGGAGGTTGTTGATGATGCGAGCATTCTTTGGGACATGACCCATCCCGATGATCTACCAGAGATGGTGGCGTCGGTGATGGAGTCGGCGCGATCGCTAACCCCGTGGCAGTTTCAGTGGCGCATCATTACGCCATCGGGGCAGCTCAAGTGGCTGGAGGCGGCGGGTCGACCGGAGCGTCACGACAATGGCGATGTGGTTTGGGATTCGCTGATTTTGGATGTCAGCGATCGTAAGCGAGCTGAAATCGCCTTGGAGGATAACGAAACTCGGTTTAGGTTGGTAACCGAAAATATGAGCGATCTGGTGTGCCTACACAACCCAGACGGACGCTATTTGTACGTCACGCCGTCTAGTCAGGCGCTGCTGGGGTATCAGCCGGGGGATCTGTTGGGGCGGAATCCCTACGAATTCTTCCATCCAGAGGATTGCGATCGCGTCCGCAACGAATCCCATCGACCGGCCCTCCAGGGCAACCCGCAGGTCATGATCTATAGGATGCGCTGCAAAAATGGCAATTATGTGTGGCTGGAAACGTTGACCAAGCCCATTTTGGATAGCGACGATAATGTCAAACATTTGCAGACAACATCGCGGGACGTTAGCGATCGCGTTCGCGCCGAACAGCAGCTTAAGCATGACGCCCTACACGATGGACTGACGGGGTTGCCCAATCGCATTTTGCTGCTTGAGCGCCTCGGTGCAGCCCTAAGGCGAGCTAAGGGTCATGACGAATTTCAATTTGCTGTTCTGTTTTTGGACCTTGATAATTTCAAAGTCATCAACGACAGTCTCGGACATTCCGTCGGAGATGCGCTGCTGTTGGAGGTGGCTCGGCGTCTCAAACACTTGATTCGTCCAACCGATGTGGCGGCGCGACTGGGGGGGGATGAGTTTGTGCTGCTCCTTGAGGGGATTGATGGCTTAGATGATGCCGTCGCCGTTGCTGATCGGATTCTGGAAGATTTTAAGTCACCTCTGCTGCTAGTGGGGCGAGAAGCGTTTATTAGCCCCAGCATCGGCGTTTTGACGCAGGATTTGGAGCACCATCAAACCGCTGAGGATTTACTGCGAGATGCTGACCTGGCGATGTATCGCTCCAAGCAAAATGGGCGCAGCCAGTACACGGTATTCAATCCCAAGATGTATCTCAAAGCAATCCAGCGGCTTCAGCTCGAGCAGGAGCTGCGCCGAGGGATTGAGTGTCAGGAGTTTGTTCTTTACTACCAGCCCATTGTTGATCTCAAAAGTGGTGCCATTCGCGGCTTTGAGGCTCTGATCCGTTGGCAGCACCCAGAACGCGGTTTGATTGCGCCAGGGGAGTTTATTGCGATCGCCGAGGAAACCCAGCTGATCGTCCCCATGGGACAGTGGATTTTAGAGACGGCGTGCGAGCAAATGGCCGTCTGGCTTGCTCAGTTCCCCCAGCAAAGCCTGCGGATGAGCGTCAATCTTTCTGTACCCCAGCTACAGCCAAAGTTTTTACAGAATCTTGATCAGGCGCTGGCAAAAACCGGTCTGCCGGGCGAGCAGCTAACTCTGGAGGTTACCGAGAGCATGCTGGTGGAGAACTTGGAGGTTGTTGATGGGCTACTGATGCAGCTAAAGACCAGGAAGGTGCATATCAGCATTGACGACTTTGGCACCGGCTATTCTTCCCTGAGTTATTTGCACCGGCTGCCGGCGGATGCCCTCAAAATTGACCGATCCTTTGTTAGCCTTAACGGCCCCGATTCCCGCAACCGAGCGATCGCCGAATCTATCGTGACCCTGAGTAATCTGCTGGAGCTGGATGCGATCGCCGAGGGAATTGAAACGCCGGAGCAGTTGCAGTGGCTGAGGAGCATGGGCTGTGAGCTTGGGCAGGGATACTATTTCTCCGCCCCCCTATCCGTGGAGCAAGCCACCGAGCTGCTGGAACAAAAGGTAATTGCCAACTTCCCGCCAGCGCCCACACCGTCCGAAAGTTCGGCGCTGGGGGTAGGGACGAACTCTGTGGGGAGCGCCTCGTAGCTCGAGGTTTTTCTCTGGCAGTGCCTGAACCCCGAACAACATTCCGATGGGGAGAAGCTCAATAAATCGTTATGATGAGAGAGCAATAGCACCAAATTTGCTAAGTTTTTTTGCCCATGCTCCCGGCGTCTGATCCTGCGATCGCTGAAAAGCCTTCCCAGGAACCTCAATCTTTTCTCCAGCGCATCCTTTTGGGCAACCGCCCGACCCCGGAGCTAACGGCAATCCTGTTGGTGTACTTTGTCCAGGGCATCTTGGGATTGTCGCGCCTGGCAGTGAGCTTTTTTCTAAAGGACGATTTGGGGCTCAGCCCGGCGGAGGTGGCGGCGCTAACCGGTGTAGCCGGGTTGCCTTGGATGGTGAAGCCGCTGTTTGGCTTTTTGTCCGATGGGCTGCCACTGTTTGGCTACCGGCGGCGGTCCTACCTAATTTTGGCGGGGCTATTGGGCTCGGGGTCCTGGGTGGCGCTGGCGACGGTGATTCACTCGGCTTGGGCGGCAACTGCGGCGATCGCCCTATCCTCCCTATCGGTGGCAGTCAGCGATGTCATCGTCGATTCCTTGGTAGTAGAGCGGGCGCGAGGGGAATCCGTTGGACAAACTGGATCGCTCCAGTCCATTTGCTGGGGCACTTCGGCGATCGGGGCGCTATTGACGGCATACCTGAGCGGGGCGCTGCTAGAACGGTTTAACGTTCAGATCGTATTTTTGATGACCTCCAGCTTCCCGCTGTTGGTATCGGGGGCGGCGCTGTTGATTGCGGAAAGTCGGCGATCGCTCCAACCGGACTGGTCCAGCGTTAAATCCCAGGTGGGGCTGCTGCGCCAGGCGGTTTCCCAAAAGGCGATTTGGCTGCCCACACTGTTTTTGTTTCTGTGGCAGGCAACCCCGTCGGCGGACTCGGCGTTTTTCTACTTCAGCACCAACGAGCTGGGATTTGGTCCCGAGTTCCTTGGGCGCGTGCGGTTAGTAACCAGCGTGGCGATGTTGCTGGGAATTTGGGCATTTAATCGCTTTTTTAAGTCCGTTCCCTTCCGCAAAATTTTCGCCTGGAGCATTGTGGTTTCCACGGTCTTAGGGCTAAGCACGCTGCTGTTGGTGACCCATACCAACCGGGCTTTGGGCATTGACGATCGCTGGTTTAGCTTGGGGGATAGTCTGGTACTGACGGTAGCGGGGGAAATTTCCTTTATGCCGGTGCTGGTACTGGCGGCAAGGCTGTGTCCCCCCGGCGTGGAGGCAACGTTGTTTGCCCTGCTGATGTCGGTGTTGAACTTATCTGGCGCGGTGTCCCAGGAGTTGGGCGCAATTCTGACCCATTGGCTGGGAGTCACCGAAACCAATTTTGAGAACTTGTGGCTGCTGGTGATGATTACTAGCCTGTCGACGCTGCTGCCGCTGCCGCTGGTGGGCTGGTTGCCGGACGCCTCCGCTGACGATGGCAATTCTTCAGATAGCGAGCCGGGCGATCGCCCCGATGGTTTACCCGCCGAAGTGACCGTTGCCCACAAATCCATCGGTCCGGCGACCGTTCCCTCCTCAATGCCAGAGATATTGCCAGAGATGCTGCCGGAGCCAGAAGCACAAAAGTCCTAGTAGAGTTAGAGTCTTTAGATCAAGCGAGTGGCGATGGTGTAGGACGGGCGTTGCTTTTCCTCACGACTGCTTTTCACCAGGCGAAAATCCCGGTCAATATACAGATGTTCCAACTTGGGCTTCGCTTTGTAGACGCCTTCGTAGCGTTTGGCGGTGGAGCGATCAATGCCGGCGGTGGGAATGTCAGGCTCGCTGGATTTCTTGGGATCCGATGATTTTGCAAGGTGGTCGGCGATCGCCCGATCAAACCAAGCCTTTGCCGCCGGGGCATTGAATGAAGTTGCCCTTAGGCGGAATCGCTGCCGAATGCTGACATTCTCAATGTCCCAAGCCTGCGCTCCCTCGACGGCGTCGGAAATGCTGTAGGACTGAATAATCATCAGGTCGTAGTTCAAAAGTTCCTTGGCAAACCACCGCAGAAATGGGATTTTCTGACTGAATTGATAGCGAGCCAAGTTGGCATAGTAGCCATTGTCCGCAAAGACTTGATAGGACTGATCAAGCGATCGCCCCGGCACAATATCCTGAAACGGAATCGTCGACCAAACGGACTTCCAAACCCCTTGGACCAGCGGGATTTCATCTTCCAAACTCGCCGTTGGATTGCGATCGCTCAATGCATCAAACAGCGGCATTAACTGTTGCTTTAGCAGCTTTGCCTTCTTGGCACTTTTCTCCCCGTCACGCCCTTTCGTTAGCGCCAAAATCATCTTTTTTAAGTCTTCCGTGCTTGTAGCCGACAGCGCATCGGGGGTGAGTTTTTTATCAGCAACGTTAGCCATTACACTTCACCAAAAACACAGGAAATAGGGGATATTTGCGAGCCAGTGCACCATTGCGCTGCAAATTGCTCGGCAAGTAATTGTCTAAAATCCTAGCGAACTTTTGGGGAATCTTCATCGCTATTATGGGTTAGTTGTTGACGCTAACAAGAGCAATTCGATGATTTCGATGATGTTGCCTAAAAAGCCCATTCAGCTCCGTACTGGATTTTCTGTCGGTCTAGCCGTGATCGCCTCACTGCTCAGCCTGGGATTAGCCCCCACCGCCGCCCACGCCCACGCCATCACCAC
>JBCCTE010000245.1:0-5386 GCA_039198915.1 Cyanobacteria bacterium P01_D01_bin.73
AAACTATACTCAGCGCTTAGGGTATGCGGTCCCCACGGCGTATCGATAATTTGATTCGCCCGCAAACTGCCACGGAAGCGATCGTCAAATTCATCTAAATCAAAGCTGGAAAACCGCGCGATCCCCAGAACCGACAGCTTCGGCGTAATATTGCCCACCAGCCGCGCCTTCCCTCCCCAAGCATCAGGGGAAAAGAAGCCACTATCTCCGTCAAAAAACGCCCGCTGCACATGAAACTGCGGCGTCACATCAAACCGCCACCGTGGCGTCCGCAAAACCGTAAAGGTCCGCTCAATAAAGACTCCGCCCCGCTCTTCCTCGTCGTAGCGAATGCGAAATGGCTCCGGTGGCAGCTCCCGCCGATCAAATACCGTCCGTGACGGTATTAGCGGAAACGAAAAGGAATCATCAATCACCCAGCGTCCCTTCTCCGCCACCAGCTCATCCCGCAAAGGCGACAGTCGTTGGAACCGTAGGCGCGGTGTCCGTAGTTCTAATTCCGGCGGCGAAAATGGATCATTTGTGAGTCGGGCATTCTCTGCAATCCAACCATTGGGTTCAAATTCGATGCGGTCCGCTTCGAATCGAAAATTTTGAATCTCCCCGGTTTGCCCCGGCGGCGGATCCACAATCCCCACATTCCCCGTTCCCGCCTCGATCGCAAACTGCCCCGTCTGGCGAACGTTGGTAAGCGGGTCGCTGCCGGTGATGCGATCGCTTAGGGGACGGTCCAGCGCTGGATTGTAAGGTCCAACCACCGCCTCACCGCTAGCCAAATCTGGTCCTAAGGTGGTGCGATTAATTTCCCCGTAGCCATTTAGCAGAATCCCGTCGCCCTGCACCAGGTTATATTCCAACCGCTCTCCGCGCAGAAGCTGCTGACCTCGCTTAAACGCAACCTCCCCTTCCGCCAGCGCAATCCGATTGTTGAGATTGATTTGGATGCGATCGCCACTAATCACCGCCCCCTGGAACCGCACCACCGCATTCCCGATCGCAATCACCACATTGCGAACCTCGTCATACTCCTGCTGATCCGCCGTCACCTCCACAGCACCCGCCAAATCCGTCGGCAAATCCAATCGCTGCACATTGGGATTCGGCGTCGGCTCCGTCCCCGTTGGCGCGGTATCTATGCCACTGCTTTCCTCGTTCGCCTTAGTCCCCGGAGTCCGAGTTGCGGGCGGCAACGCCGGGGTGATGGGCTCATCAATAGGGTTTAACGGCTCCGGCTCAAAGGGCGATCGCTGATTAATATCCTGTGCCGGAGTGTTCTGCGCCGGGGTGTTGCGTAAAGGCGTGGACTGGGCAGAATTTTGGGCAGGATTCTGGGCAACCTCCCGCACTTTCCGAGAGTTGGGCACCGAGGCGTTTTCAGTTATTTCGGTAGCTAGGGGCGATCGCCGATTTGCCCGACCGTTTGCCGATAATGACGTTGACGGCGCAGCTACAGAAGAAGCGGAGGAGCGATTGCTACGTTCCGCCACAGCACTATTGTCGCGGCTATTGGATCTCGGCTCGAGCTGGGACTCCTGAGTCACCCGGCCAATAGAAGATTCGGGAGTGGTAACGGGATTGCTGAGGGGCGGCAGGCTAGGAGAGGGGCTGTCAGCGTCAGCGGCGGGGCTGGTGCGATCGCCAGCGACTTCACGCACCGATCTGATGCTGACAACGCCGACCGGTTGACCTAAATCTGCAGCCGTCGCGGGGGGAAGCTGTTCAATAACTTGGCGCAGGGGGGCGGGCGCAGCAGGTTCTGGCCGAGCCGCAGCAGACGGAGGCGTTTGCACCACCACTTGAGGAACAGGCGTAGTCTGAGGCGGTAACTCAGGTGGTGGAGCCGGGTAGGTCATAAATATGCTTCAAGCAGCGCAAATTGAATAGGCTTAGAGAACCGTTCTGGCTACAGCGTCAAATGCGCTCAGGGGCGATCGCATCGAAAAAACTCGACAGCCCAGAATCGACCGCGGAATCAGAACCCAAGCTAGACCATAAACGGTAAGCAGGGCAAGAGGATCAAGCCAGTGCGTACTTTGACATACGTGACTTGATTTCCGTGTCTTGATGATCGGAAAGCGCCCAAAGTTCCGCGATTGGTCCTTGGGCGCTTAAGAGTTGCGCTGTAGAGAACGGTTGAAGGGCCATTTTCTCTAGGGCAGCGCGGTGGGCGTAACTAACGCGTTTCCGGCGTCTTACTCGAAATCGTTGCCGCTGCTACCGGGGTTCCGGGTGGGGTCGCTAGATAGGAATCCAAAGACGAACAGGCTGATGAAGAAAAGGACAACAATGTAAACGACGACTTTGAGGGTCAACATGAAACGGCTCCAAAAGGCTTATATCTAAGGGTAGGAGGTCTGCAGAGCGCTGATAGTTGGCATCAGGACCTATGCATTAGGACCAATTTTGTGAAGGGGCGGCTTAAAACTTTGCAGAGAAGCAAGAATCTTATCCTCAATTCTTCACAAGCTTTATCAATGATACCTGAAGACAAACCAATCTTCCTCGTACGCCTGAGGAGACTGCTACCGTTGGAGGGTTACTAAATTGCTGGCACTAATTCTCTCCTCGCGATCGTGTCTTTTTATTCCCCCCACGAGTCCCCCTCTGATGCTTCGTCTGCTGTGAATTTTGGCAGCACAGCAGCGGATGAAATATCGAGCGATCGCCAGGAACGGGCGGCATGGGTGGCGTGGTCCCAGGTGAAGGGAATGGGGCCGGTCAGTTTGCGGCGAGTGCAGGATGCGTTTGGTTCCATGACGGCGGCGTGGGCAGCACCGGCATCGGAGTTGGGACAGGTGGAAGGGATTGGTCGGAAAACCCTGGGGGCGATCGCCACCGCCCGAACCCAGAATCCCCAAAGGCTGCTGGCAAAACACGAGCAGGAAAATCCGCAATTTTGGACCCCCGCCGACCCCGGCTATCCGGCATTACTCAGAGAAATCCCCGACCCGCCTGCCATTCTTTACTATCGCGGCGATCCGTCCCTAATTCCCCTCGACGGCACGCTGCCGCTGATTTCCGTAGTGGGCACCCGCAATCCATCTGACTACGGCACGCGCTGGACGCAACGAATTGTTGATGCTTTGGCGCGGCGTGGGTTAGGCATTGTGTCCGGCTTAGCGGAAGGTATCGACACCGAAGCCCATCAGGCAACCTTGACGGCGAATGGAAAAACTATGGCGGTGGTGGGCACCGGGTTGAACGTGGTGTATCCGCGCAAAAATGGGGGGCTCTATCGCACCTTGGTAGGTGATCGCAACACCAACCAGCCCGCCCTGGGCTTAGCCCTCAGCGAATACCCCGCCGGCACCCGCCCCAACGCAGCCCACTTCCCCCAACGCAACCGCATCGTCGCTGCCCTTTGCCGCGCCACCCTGGTAATGGAAGGCGGCTACAGATCCGGCGCATTAATCACCGCCCGCGCCGCCGCCGAATATGGTCGCGACGTTTACGTATTGCCGGGAAGTTTGGACAATCCCCAGGCAATGGGATGTTTGCGATTAATTGACTGCGGTGCCCAGGTAATTTTAAGCATCGACGATTTGCTAGCAAAACTATCAAGAACTCCCGAGCTGGATAAGCTACCGATAGATCTTTCTGCGTCTAAAATCGACACTCCGAAATCCATAGGTAAGTCCAGTTCAAAACAGCCAGATCCAGAAGTTATAAAACCTGAGCCAGAACCGGAACCGATTCAAGTTTCTGACCATTTACGCCCTATTTATGAGGCGATCACAGCAGAACCAACCCTGTACGACCACATCGTAGAAAAATCCCAAATCCCCCCACAAAAAATCAGCGCCGGATTAATTGAATTGGAATTATTGGGGGCGATCGTTCAACTTCCAGGAATGATGTATCGTCGAATTTAGTAAGCTTTTTATGAACTTATGGGTCTTGAAAAAAGGTTGACAACGCCATTGGGACTAGTTTCCGTAAGAGCTTTCTCTATCTCAGGGTTGAGCGGATTAATGAATTTCAAGATCAGAAATCTAAACACCCGTCTAAGCAACGGGATGACTTTAGATAGTGTTGTTTCCATCTTGCTGGAAGTTTCAACTCAGGATGGAATTGAAGGATTATGTTTTGAATGTGAGCTTTTGAATTCAGAAATCGAAGGGTCACCGGAAACTGGAGAGTATCTGGACTGCTTAACCTGGGAAAATGACGATTGGATGCTGTCAATTGGCACAGAGGATCAGGAAATGTTGGGCTATAGATTGCCTAACGTTGAATTCCCTGAATATCCAATTGAATATTCGACTTCTAAAATCAAGTTACACGTCGCTAAAACACCCTCTAAAACGCAGATATCTTTTCACTTTGTGATCGCTTACAAAGCACTGCCAGATCCAGAAAATTGCTCAACTTGGTTTGCTGTCGACATTCCACACAAGTGGGCTAAAAGCTGAAGTATAAGCAATATCAGTTCTATGGCTGAATTTCACCACTGTTGGCGTTGTCAAGAGGAAGTCCCGTTGCTTAACGAGGACGAATGGCAAGAGATAGAGCCGCTTTTGAAAGCTGGTCTAATGGAGATTAGAAACTATCGTGTGCGAACGAATGCAAGTTTGCTAGAAGCGCTGGAAAGAAATCAAGACCTGCCAGTGCTGATAAGACATCGGGAATTAACTGGAGTTGATGCCGTTTCTCTTAATTCGCTCTGGCACCATCGTCGAAGTGATTGGGGACCTGTTTGCCCGGAGTGTAATAAGCTTTTCAGAACTTCCAGAGCCAAATTGTGTGCAGCTTGCGGCTATCAAGTGGCGCGGGACGATTGATCAGATGCTGGCAGCGTGGGCTCGTTAGATTGCTAATAGTTATGGTTGGTTGCCGCAGTGTAAGAGAAACTGCGCGCGGGTTGATTGGCTGCCAAACTGGGAGAGTTGAGGGTTGCTTCAAATGCGTTGGGAGCGATCGCCCTAAATTCCTCTATGGCTTACGAACCGCTTCATCATAAATATCGCCCCCAGACTTTTGCACAGTTGGTGGGGCAGCAGGCGATCGCCCAAACCCTAACCAATGCGCTGGGGCAAGACCGGATTGCGCCGGCATATTTGTTTGCGGGACCGCGGGGGACGGGGAAAACGTCTAGTGCGCGGATTTTGGCGAAGTCGTTGAATTGCGTGAAAGCTGACGGACCGACGGCGGAACCTTGTGGGACGTGCGATGTGTGCCGGGAGATTACTCGGGGGGCGTCGTTGGATGTGGTGGAGATTGATGCGGCGAGTAATACGGGCGTTGATAATATTCGCGAGTTGATTGAGCGGGCGCAGTTTGCTCCGGTGCAGTGTCGCTACAAGGTCTACACCATTGATGAGTGCCATATGCTCAGTAATGCGGCGTTTAATTCGCTGCTAAAAACCCTTGAGGAACCGCCGGATCG